>JAHCIT010000007.1 GCA_026129095.1 Deltaproteobacteria bacterium | reverse complement strand
AGCGCTTGGCAGCCCCGGCGCGTGGAAGCCGGAGAGTTTCAGGGACCGGCTGGCCGGGAAGCTCACAAACGCCGGATACCGGATAATTGGCGACGGCCAGGCGGACCTGGCCGGGACTGTAGAAATCGAAACCTCGGTCTGGAAAGGTCCCGACCGGGTGAAGTTCACGCTTTCCACAAAAGGCGAAACGGTTGTAACCGTCGATGATTCGATCAGCGACTACTACGGCGGCGGGATCAGCCTGGGTTCGGTGGGAGCGGATTCGGCGGCGGACAAAGCCGCCGACAAGATCGTTAATCTGGTCCGATCTTCTCCCCGAATTGCCGACCTCGCCAGGGCAAAAGAACCACCAGTCGTTCCGAAGCCAGTTGAAACCGCCTCGGTGGTACCCGTCGTAGCGCCAGCGGCCATTCCCGTTGCCGGTCCCAAGCGAATTACCGTCGCTCCTTTTACCGCGAAGGCCGGAGCCGATCCGACCTACTCGGAAGCCGTTCAGTCGGTGGTTGCCAGCGAAATCGCCAGGTCGAACTGCCTGATCCTCGCCACCGACCCTCAAAAGGGAGCCGATCTTGCCGTACAGGGCGAGATCGTGAAGTTCGGGCCCAGTTATATAGTATCGGCGATGATCGTCGAGGGCGGCACCGGGCGGGTGATCGCGTCCGCGAAGGTACAGGGACCGGAAGATCAGCTCCCTGCCAAGGCCGAAGAGCTGGGCGTAAAGCTCGCGGCGACCTGTCCGTGAGCGGGAAACTGTGATGAATGTACATTTCGCAGCCAAAATTCGTCTGGAGTGGCTGCCAATCGGTCTGGTTCGATTGGACTTTGGTTCGGTCCACTCCGAAAAAAGTCTGGTGCCTCTGGATTCTGGTTCGGTCCACTCTGGAAATGGTCCGGTCCACTCCGAAAGAAGCCTGGTCCTCTGCGAGATTTTGCTGGACCGATACAGATTCCGCTCTGGGCATCCGCTGGTCAGTGTCGTGAGCGGAGCACAGAAATCCCTCCCAGCTTGGAGTGAGTAACCATGGACGGTAAGGTGATGGGTCAGGTGACGGTGAAAAAGAGAGGCAAATCCGCTTTGACACCCGACGTTGCCGCTTGGGGCCGTCCCCGGTACCTCATCACAGGCTATTCGCCTGTCGTGCGGGCGCAGCTCCGCTACCTGAACAAGATCCAGCAGCTTTTGCCTGAATTCATGGTCCCGCTCCGGGACGAGGTTTTCCCGCTGTGGCGGACGTTTATGGACATTCGTATACGTTCGGAGGCGGCATCGGTGGCTGACGAACTCGCTAGCCGGGTAGTCGATCTGGAGGAGAGCTACCGCCTGGGCGGATGGTTCTCGTCCGAAGTGGCTTGGCAGCTCCACCGGTGGGCGGAGAGCGGAACAATGACTCTCCGGTTCGAGCGTGAAAACGAGATCGCCGAGACACTCGTTTGCGGAAGCTATCCATTCGCCTTCCCTCCCACCCTGGATTTCGAAGAAAAGCAGGTCCCTGATTGTACCAGCCGTATCAGGCCGGAGGCCTATCGGTACGGCCGCGACTACGCCGGAGCTATCTACAGCGTCCTTGGGGAGCGCGGGCTCTGGAAGCTGTCGCCGGATCACGCAGGCCTGGACCGGGACTGTGAGATACTCGTCCGGCATCACGTTCTAGGCCAGACCGAAAGTGAGATCTGCGAACGGATGAGTCTCCCCGATGACGTCGCGGCAGTTCGCGGAATTATTGATGCGATGGCGAAGACGATTCTGCTACCCATTGCAGAGGACGGATTTCCCGGTTCCGCGGAACATTGAACCCTGCCTTCGCCCCAAAACCCGCGTCAGATGGCCCTGCGAAAACTGTGACACTACCTGTCACATCCATGGGTTAGGCTTTATGCCGATACCCGGCCCGCCCCCGCTTCACCCGGTCACGGGGAGCGGCTAGATTGGCGGGGTTCGGATTGGACGGGGATTCTTCGGATGGGCGAAATAGCCCGGCCGGGTAATCTTAATCCGCCCATAGAGGGGTTCAGGGAGCGCAAATGCCCAAGGGGAAGAAGGCCGCTTACGAGAAATCGCCGCCCAAGCATGAAGGTGCGGTGACGAAGAAAAGCGGCGGCAAAGACAAGAGTAACGGCGGGGCGAACCTCGGGTTCGAGGAAAAGCTCTGGCAGGCGGCCGACAAGCTCCGCAACAACATGGACGCGGCGGAATACAAGCACGTCGTCCTGGGGCTGATCTTCCTGAAATACATTTCCGACGCCTTCGAGGAGCGCCGCTCGGGAATCCTGCGGGAGACTGCCGACCCCAAGAGCGACCTGTATCTGCCCAAGGACAAGGACCGGCGCGACCTCGCCGAGGACCGCGACCAGTACACCTCCGAAAACATCTTCTGGGTGCCCGGCAAGGCGCGGTGGGAACACATCCAGGCGAAGGCGAAAGACACCGCCATCGGGCGGATCATCGACGACGCCATGGAGGCGATCGAGAAGGAAAACCCGGTCCTGAAAGGCGTGCTGAACAAGGACTACGCCCGGCCGGCGCTGGACAAGACACGACTGGGCGAACTGATCGACCTGATCGGCACCATCGGCCTCGGCGACCGGGAGAGCCGGTCCAAGGACATCCTCGGCCGCGTCTATGAATATTTCCTCGGCAAGTTCGCGAGCGCCGAAGGCAAGCTGGGCGGCCAGTTCTACACGCCCCGGTCGGTGGTCCGCGTGCTGACGGAGATGATCGAGCCCTACAAGGGGCGTGTGTTCGACCCGTGCTGCGGCTCGGGCGGCATGTTCGTGCAGTCGGAGAAGTTCGTGGAGGCCCACGGCGGCAAGGTGGGCGACTTGTCGATTTACGGGCAGGAGTCGAACCCCACCACCTGGAAGCTCTGCAAGATGAACCTCGCGATCCGGGGGATCGAGGGGAACATCGGCGCGGAGAACGCCGACAGCTTCCACCGCGACCAGCACAAGGACCTGAAAGCCGACTTCATCCTGGCCAATCCGCCGTTCAACGTGAGCGACTGGGGAGGCGAACGCCTCAAGGACGACGTCCGGTGGAAATACGGCACGCCGCCCGCGGGCAACGCCAACTTCGCCTGGGTGCAGCACTTCCTGCACCACCTCGCGCCGAACGGGATCGCCGGATTCGTGCTGGCGAACGGTAGCATGTCGTCCGGCCAGTCGGGCGAAGGCGAGATCCGTAAAAGTATCGTCGAGGCCGATCTGGTGGACTGCATGATCGCGCTGCCGGGACAGCTCTTCTACTCGACCCCGATCCCCGCCTGCCTCTGGTTCCTCACACGCAGCAAGTCGAACGGGAAGTTCCGCGACCGCCGGGGCGAGACGCTGTTCATCGACGCCCGCAAGCTGGGCCAGATGGTGGACCGCACTCACCGGGAGTTGACCGACGACGACGTCGCCCGGATCGCGACTACCTATCACGCCTGGCGGGGCGAGAAGGACGCCGGTAAATACGAAGACATCCCCGGTTTCTGCAAGAGCGCGAAGCTGGGGGAGATCAAATCCCACGGCCATGTGCTGACGCCGGGCCGGTATGTGGGGGCTGAGGATATCGAGGACGACGGCGAACCGTTCGAGGAGAAGATCAAGCGGCTGTCGGCGAAGCTTGAAGAACAGTTTGCCGAAAGTGCCCGGCTGGAGAGGCAGATTCGGGAGATTTTACGAGGTCTTGTATGAACCAAGAGATCTCGATCCAGGAAATTGGTGATGTCGCAAATATCGAAATGGGTCAATCCCCGCCCGGCGATACATATAATAATTCGGGTAGTGGGGTGCCGCTTCTAAATGGCCCGACAGAATTTGGTTCGATTCATCCTGATCCGCAACTTTGGACCACCGCTCCAACCAGACTTTGCAGGGTGGGCGATATCTTGTTTTGTGTTCGCGGTTCGACCACCGGTCGGATGAACTGGGCTGATAAAGAGTACTGCATTGGGCGAGGACTTGGTGCTTTCAGGGCAAAATCCGATACCACCGATACGCGTTTTTTGTATTTCGCAATTGTGAATGATCTAGATCGGCTGTTGTCACTCTGCGCTGGTTCAGTATTTCCCAATCTTTCGAGGTCTGATATTGCCGAATTTCAGGTTCCTTGGCCTTCGAGAAGGATGAGGTCTGCCATCGCCTCGATCCTCGGCGCCCTCGACGACAAGATCGAGCTGAACCGGAAGATGAACGAGACGCTGGAGCAGACCGCCAGGGCGATCTTCCAGAGCTGGTTCGTGGATTTCGACCCGGTCCGGGCGAAGGCCGAAGGCCGCCGCCCGTTCGGTATGGACGACGCCACGGCCGCCCTGTTCCCCGACTCGTTTGAGGATTCGCCGCTAGGGAAGATCCCGAAGGGGTGGAGGGTTCAACCCATCAATGATTGCGTGCGGATAGCTGGCGGGAGCACGCCGAGCACGGAAAAACCTGAATATTGGGTCGGTGGGACGTACCACTGGACGACTCCAAAAGACCTGTCGAATCTGAATAGCCCGGTTCTGCTGGACACGGAGCGGATGATCACAGAGGCGGGGCTGCGTGGAATCAGTTCGGGCCTATTGCCCGCTGGAACGGTGCTGCTCTCGTCGCGCGCTCCGATTGGATACCTCGCCGTCTCGGAAGTTCCGGTCGCAATCAATCAGGGATATATCGCGATGGTATGTGACGGCTTACTGCCGAACCTCTACGTGTTGAATTGGGCGCGATCAAACCTGGATGTGATTATCGGTCGTGCCAACGGAACTACATTTCAAGAGATTAGCAAAGGGAATTTCCGCCCGATTCCCGCGATAGTTCCTGTAAAAGCAGTTTTGGACTCTTTTATGAGTTCTGTTGGTTCCGCCTATCGGAGAATGGTGGCAAATCTCCAGGAAACCAAGACGCTTATGCAACTTCGCGACACGCTGCTGCCGAAGCTGATGAGCGGGGAGTTGCGGGTGAAGGACGCGGAGAAGCTGGCGGGGGAGAAGGTGTGATGAAACGAGAAGCCAAGCTACTCCTTGAAAAGGCTTGCGACTCTCTTTTGCTGAGCATCGAACTCTTTAATCGACCACACGATCGCGGACGGGTAAGTTCGACGCTGATTCAGATTGACCATGCGTTCGAAATGCTGCTGAAGGCCGCGATCGTCTACCGAGGGGGGCGAATTCGCGAGAAACGGGCCAAGGAAACGATCGGTTTTGACGCTTGTGTGCGGCGAGGATTGAGTGATGGACGGATTAAGTTTCTGACAGATGAGCAAGCCCTAACACTGCAAACTATCAATGGTCTTCGTGACGCCGCGCAGCATCACCTTTTGGAGATCTCAGAAGGCCAACTATACCTTCATGAACAATCTGGGGTGACGCTATTTAGAGATCTATTAAAAAATGTATTTGATCAAAACTTAACGGATTACCTGCCAAACAGAGTTCTTCCGATATCGACGACTCCACCAACTACTCTAGCTTCGATGTTCGACACAGAGGCGAAGGAAATCCAGAAACTTCTCGGACCCAAGCGGCGGCGCCAGATCGAAGCGGAAGCCCGCCTCCGTCCCCTCGTTATCCTTGACGCGACAATCCGTGGACAAAAGGGACAGCCAAGTTCCTCTGAATTGCGGCATATCGGAGAGGAATTGCTCAGGGGAAAAAGTTGGGCAGAATTATTCCCAGGTGTTGCGGCGGTCGAAATTCGCTCGGATGCGACAGGTCCAGCGATATCCCTGCGGTTGTCTAAGAAGGAAGGCATTCCGATTCAGCTTGTTCCAGAGGGGACACCCGACGCGGCTGTCGTGGGCGTGAAGCGCATCAATGAACTCGATTTTTACAGTCTTGGTGCAAAACAGCTGGCCGAAAAGGTGTCGTTGACTGTGCCGAAGGCTGTTGCGGTTGTGGATCATTTAGGAATCCGCCAGCAGCCTGATTGCTACAAGGAAATCAGAATTGGCAACGCTGGATTTAAACGGTATTCGATTAAGGCCGTAGAAAAAATTAAAGACGCACTTAAAAATGAGAGTGCCGAGAGCATTTGGGCAGCGCTTCATCCGCTAAGGGTCACTCAATGACGAGAAGTGTCACCAAATCCCACCACGAAGAAACTTGCGTGGAGTGGTGCCGTGAGCTGTTGGGATATGTAGTGAATCTGGCAGAGGAGCGGGTGTGAGGGGACAGGAGCAGGAACGACCGAAATTCCAGCTCCCAGGAAAGCTGGAAACGCTCAAGGCGATCTTATCGGACTATTATGGGCGTAAGGGACGTATGCTGCTCCAAAAGATTCTGGTAAACTCCACTCACTCGGTTGAAGAGGAATACGACTATGATGGCTGGGATGGGGGACAATCCGGGCATCTTGTGCGCATGGCTATTCCCTCAGAAATATATTTCGAAACTCTCGATTCAAAAGCTTCGATTGAAGAAGAGCTAGAAAAGGGCTTCAATAAAATTGACAACACGCCGCATGAGCATGTTGCAAAAGTGCAATTAGAGCTTCGGGCGGGGCCGGAATTTAAAAACTGGAAAGAGCGTTCGGGAGTTCTTGTTGAAGAAACCTCCGCTCTTCCGGTGTCCGACGAAGACATAAATAAAATATGGATTTCAGGGCACCTACGGGCATTTATCAGCCACGAAGCGAAGCACAAAGAGAAGGCCACTCAGTTTAAAGATGCGTTATTGCCATGCGGAATTTCGAGTTTCGTCGCGCATGAGGATATAGAAGTCACCAAGCCTTGGCAGGATGAAATTGAGCGTGCATTGAAAACAATGCATGTGATGATTCTCCTGGTCACGGAAAGTTTTGGAAGTAGCTTCTGGACGAATCAGGAAATTGGATTCGCTCTGGGCCGTGGAGTGCTGATCATACCAGTGAGAACTGGTGCAGACCCTGTTGGGTTTGTTAGCAAATATCAGGCATTGGCTGGGAAAGGCCAAAAGCCAGCTGATATATCGAGAAAAATTGTTTCGGTAATGCTTAAACAAAAGGCGATTGGTGAGGCGCTAATTGATTCCATGATCAATTGCTTTGAAAAGTCTCCATCCTATACCCAAGCAAATTCGTCGATGGATTTTCTGGAGTTATTAGAGACGCTGTCTTCGGAGCAGATATCTCGCTTGGAGTCGGCTCCGAAAAACAACCCTAACGTTGAAACTGCCTATAGTGTTAGGAATCGGCTGCCAAATCTTCTCCAGCGATTGAAGCAAGGTAAATGAGCTAAGAGGCATTTGAATAGTGGTCGCCGAATCCGATCTCGAAGAGCTGTGCCTGGAGTGGTTCCGGGATAGGCCGAATGAGATAGCGAGACTAAATAGGGAGCGGGTGTGAGCGTCGACATAACGTTCCACTATCCACCAGAGCTGATGAATCTGCTTATCAGCACGATCCCGCTTTTAAACAAAGCCAAAAAGGACGTTTTCCTCTTCTTCAAGGGTGCTGGTGTTTCGGACGCACTCGTTGTTGGTCCGTTCCAACAGTGGGAGCGCGAGCCCAAAAGCATAAATAAATTCGATATTGTCCGTCAGATTCTGACCGCCCTCAACCAAAAGGGGGAAGTTTGCCTAAGAGAGCGTAGGGAGGTTCTTAAGCGCGTAGTGGAGTTCGAAAACTTCTCGGTCTGCTGGGACGAAGATCGGCTCAAGGCTCGTGGGCTGGTCACGGAGGTACGTGAATTAGTTAACGTCAAAGATAGCTTCACGAGGATAGATATTGAACGAGAACGCGAGAGAAAACTGCGTCTCGATCAAGAACAGGTGAAGAAGGAAGCTATCCGCCGACGAGCGCTAGCAATTGAGACCTCAAAAAACGACCTCTTCCGAATCTTCGCGATAAGTAATCCGCAAGAACGGGGCAAAGCTCTTGAGCCAGCTCTAAATGCGTTATTCAAAGCGTTCGATATAGGCATAAGGGACGCCTTCACTGTAGTCGGTGGATCGGGCGAAGGCGTCGTTGAGCAGATTGATGGCGTAATTGATCTTGATGGACACGTTTATTTTGTCGAGATGAAGTGGTGGAATACACCACTAGGCGTGCCGCAAATATCCGAACATTTGGTAAGGGTGTATCATCGTGCGGAAGGAAGAGCGTTAATTATATCTGCGAGTGATTTTACTGAACCAGCAATCAGCACTTGCCGGGATGCCCTTCAACAAAAAGTGATCGTGCTTTGTACTCTTGAAGAAATTGTATTGGCCTTAAATAAGGGTTCTGATTTCAAAAATGTGCTGAGAGAAAAAATCAGATCCGCAATTATAGATAAAAATCCATATTCAAGGATCGTGACCTAGTGACATTGTAATATATGAAAAATTAGGGTGCTGTATGAACGGAGATATCCGTAAAGCGTTAATAATCGCATTGGCTGGCGTCAAAGAAACTATAGATGAAGCTCAGAAATCGCTAAATCGGCTAGACCCGTATTTCTTTCATTATGGGGACGATGATTTAGGTGATAGTGAGAAAGACCTCGATTACGAAAGATATTACGGTGATCTACAACAGGTATTTTTATCATTATGTGCGATGATGGAAGCATATGGATTTAATACACTATTAACTGATAATAAAGCGAAATGGGAAGAAAGTAATGGTGGCAGAAATCCTGAGGATATAGAGCCGGTACCCGACTATGACTGTTTGCACAGTCATCAACTCAACCTTTTAGTAACTTACTATTATGCTGTAGTAGCGTTAGTTGGTGGAGCTTCGGCATTGAAGGGCAAAACACAAGAGGATGCAGTTGAGGAGGAAGCCTTTAGAGGACTATCAAGAAGGCTTGAAAGTTTAGGACATTATACAAAAAAACTTGGTGCTGAGCCTAAAAGTGAGCCTGAATTACATAAACTCGCGAGAGCATGGTTATCGACGGAATACGTCGATTATGTTGATCGTCCCAAGATATCGAGGCCAATCAAGGGATTTGAACCGGATTTCGGATTGCTCGATTCACACGTTGCCGTCGAGCTCAAATTCGTAGATAAAGAAGAGGAGCTGAAGGTCGCGTTTTCAGGAATTCTGGAGGACGCAAATGGGTATAAGCCTGGTCAATGGAAGAGATTCATTTCGCTTATATATCAGACGGAAGCATTTACCACTCGAGATATATTTCAAAGTGAATTAGACCGAAGCGGGATTAACGACTGGAGAGCAATAGTCGTAACTGGTGGCGGCGGGAGGAAGGTTCGAGTGAAGAAGACTCCAGCAAAAACTCGCGCGGACGCAGCCAGCACACCCAAATCTAAGTAATGGTTACCGAATCCCACCTCGAAGAAGCATGCCTGGAGTGGTTCCGAGGGCTGGGGTATTCGGTCGAATACGGTCCGAACATCGAACCGGAAGGGCCGAGACCGGAGCGTAAAGAGTTTTCCGAAGTCCTGCTTGAAGGCCGGGTGCGGGACGCGCTGGCGCGGCTGAACCCCAAGATCCCCGCTGACGCGCTGGACGAGGCATTCCGGAAGATCCAGCGGATCGGCGCACCGTCGCTCGTCGGCACAAACCGGGCGTTCCACCAGCTGCTCGTGGAAGGCGTGGATGTCGAATACCTGCTGTCCGGGGGCGGCACCAGGCACGACAAGGTCGCGCTGATCGATTTCGACCGGCCGGACCGGAACGACTGGCTCGCCGTGAACCAGTTCACGGTGATCGAGAACCGGATGAACCGGCGGCCAGATATCGTCGTGTTCGTGAACGGCCTGCCGCTCGCCGTGCTGGAGCTGAAGAATCCCGGCGACGAAGAGGCCAATATCTGGACCGCCTTCAACCAGCTCCAGACCTACAAGCAGCAGATCACGTCGCTCTTCGGCCCGAACGAGCTTCTGGTGGTGTCGGACGGCGTGAACGCGCGGGTCGGATCGCTCACGGCCGACAAGGAGCGGTTCAACCCCTGGCGGACGATCCGGGGCGAGACCGACATGCCGCAGGGGCTCCTCGAACTGGAGGTCCTTGTTCGCGGGCTGTTCGAGAAGGAGAGATTTCTCGACTATCTGCACTATTTCATCGTCTTCGAGCAGGAGGACGCAGCCACGATCAAGAAGATCGCCGGCTACCACCAGTTCCATGCGGTCCGGACGGCGGTGGAGGCCACGGTTACGGCGACGAAGAAGGACCGCCGCGCCGGGGTCGTCTGGCACACCCAGGGGTCGGGCAAGAGCCTCACGATGACGTTCTATGCCGGACGGGTCATCCAGCATCCGGCGATGGAGAACCCAACGCTTGTGGTGATTACCGACCGCAACGACCTGGACGACCAGCTTTTCGGCGTCTTCAGCCGGTGCAGCGAGCTGTTGCGCCAGAAACCGCAGCAGGCGAAGGACCGTGGCGACCTGAGGGAACTGCTCACGCGGGCGTCCGGCGGGGTGATCTTCACGACGATCCAGAAGTTCATGCCCGAAGCGAAGGGCGAGAAGTTCCCGATGCTCTCCGACCGGCGCAATATCGTGGTGATCGCCGACGAAGCGCACCGGACGCAGTATGACTTCATCGACGGGTTCGCCCGGCATATGCGGGACGCGCTCCCGAACGCCTCGTTCATCGGCTTCACCGGGACGCCGATCGAGCTGTCGGACAAGAACACGCGCAGCGTGTTCGGCGACTACATCAGCGTTTACGACATCCAGCGGGCAGTTTTGGACGGCGCGACGGTGCCGATCTACTACGAGAGCCGACTCGCCAAGCTCGAACTTAAAGACAGCGAGAAGCCTCGGGTGGACGCCGAGTTCGACGAAATTACCGAGGACGAAGAGACCTCCCGCAAGGAAAAGCTCAAGAGCAAGTGGGCGGCGCTCGAAGCACTGGTCGGTTCCGAGAAGCGGATCAAACTGATCGCGGAAGACCTGGTGAAGCATTTCGAGAACCGCACTTCGGCCATGTCCGGCAAGGCGATGGTCGTCTGCATGAGCCGCCGGATCTGCGTGGACCTCTACAAGGCGATCACGGCGCTTCGCCCCGGCTGGCACGACGACTCGGACGACAAGGGGCGGATCAAGGTCGTGATGACCGGCTCCGCCGACGACAATCCCGACTGGCAGGTCCATATCCGCAACAAGCCCCGGCGCGAGGATCTGGCCAAGCGGTTCAAGAACCCGGCCGACCCGTTCCAGATCGTGATCGTGCGGGATATGTGGCTCACCGGTTTCGACGCACCCTGCCTGCACACGATGTACGTGGACAAGCCGATGCGCGGTCACGGTCTGATGCAGGCGATCGCGCGGGTGAACCGGGTGTTCAAGGACAAGCCGGGCGGTCTCGTGGTGGACTACCTCGGGCTCGCCGACCAGCTGAAATATGCGCTCGCCACCTATACGGAGAGCGGCGGACAGGGCAGCACGGCAGTCGATCAGGCGGAGGCGGTCGCCGTCCTCAAGGAGAAGTTCGAGATCTGCCAGCACCTGCTTCATGGGTTTGAATACCGGCAGGTGATCGGGAAACCGAGGGAACAGCTTGCGCTGCTCCCGATGGTGCTCGATTTCGTGATCGGTCTTGAGGACGGCCGCTCCCGGTTCCTGAAAGCGGTGGCGGACCTTTCGAAGGCGTTCGCGCTGGCCGCCCCCCATGAGGACGCGCTCGCTATCCGGGACGAGGTGGCGTTCCTCCAGATGGTTCAGGGCGCACTGGCGAAGACCGGGACCGCCTCCACCCGCGACCCGGAGGATATCGAACACGCCATCCGTCAATTGGTATCCAGTGCCGTGGCGCCGACCGGCGTGATCGATATTTTCGCGGCAGCCGGCCTCAAGAAACCGGATATCTCGATTCTCTCCGACGAGTTCCTGGCGGAAATCCGGGGGATGCCGCACCGGAATCTGGCACTAGAGACGCTCAAGAAGCTCCTGAACGACGAGATCAGGCAGCGGTCGAAACGCAATCTCGTCCAGTCCAAGAGTTTCTCCGAGATGCTGGAGAAGTCGGTCAAAAGCTACCAGAACCGGGCCATCGAGACCGCCAAGGTGATCGAGGAGTTGATTGAACTCGCCAAGGAGATGCGGAAGGCGCAGGACCGGGGTGACAAACTTGGTCTCTCCGATGACGAACTGGCCTTCTACGACGCTCTGGAAGTGAACGACAGCGCCGTAAAGGTGCTGGGCGACGACACGTTACGGAATATTGCCCGCGAGCTGGTCGAAAAGGTCCGCAAAAACGCCACTATCGACTGGACCGTCAAGGAAAGCGTCCGCGCGAAACTACGCAGCCTCGTGAAGGTGATCCTGAAACGCTACGGCTATCCACCCGACAAACAGGAAAAGGCGATCCAGACGGTCCTCAGCCAGGCGGAATTGTTCGCCGAGAAGTGGGCGGCGTGAGGGCGCGTGGATGATTGACGATCCGAGAAGCTTCAGAGGAACTCACCGAGGCCATTATCTTCCTTTGTCCCGAAGCAATGGCAATGGTTTCCGCTGCGCCCAGGATGTGAGATGACTCAAATGAACACGCGTTGGTCGGCTCGATTAGAATTTCAATCATCGCCATCGTAATAATGGGCAATGTATTGCTTATCAGTCGAATACTTATTCGATCGCTTATCAAGAATACGGGTGTAATCCTTAGATGAGTATCGCCGTACAAATCGCGATTGTATTAGGTTTCATGGCCGTTGCGGCATCATTCAGTCGTCATAAATGGCTAGCGAAACGCCATGGGGCAGAGATTAAAAAACTAGCCGATGAATTGTTGCCAGACCCATACGATCCAGTAGCGCTCGATCTCCGGATGCGGGTATCAACTCAGGATTGTTGCGAAGAAGTCCCAGAACTCGAAGTGCAAATCGGCCAAATGTCCTCGAATACCCGCGATGCTGGCGATCAATTAAGGGCCGGACTTATCACCGCCGGTATCGAAGCAGCTGTCATCCGGACGGCAGATGTGCTTCACGAACTTTCGACAGTTGATGGTGCATATTACGAAGCTATGCAAAGATTGTCGGGAACTCAGCTGAGAACTTTCGGTGATTTGAGCCAACAGATTCAGGGGTATGAACATTCATTATGGACAGGATTAAGTGACGCAGGACTGAATAAACTGAAGGGCCATCTCGCCGAGGTCGTGGTCGCTAATCATTTGGTTCATGCGGGGCTAAATGTTGGATGGCCCGAATCCTCTAACCAGACAGGTTGGGACCTGATACTCCACGGTCATGAGGTAAACGTAAAACTTGTGGCCGATGCCCACCAGCTCGCCGGACATTTTGCCCGTTTTCCGGATATTCCTGTTGTCATTCCATCAGACGCGGTGCATGTGCCGGCCAGTGCGTTCCATCTAGATGCACATGCTTCAGCTAATGATCTGCTTCACTATTTAAGCTCGGGTAAAGATCATCTTGTTATCGTTGATCATAGCCTAACCGGTGCGGCTGTTACGGAGCATGCGGCAAATGCAACTCACGCCGCATTGGGCTCACCAGACATAGTCGACTTACACTTTCCGTGGATAACGGCCGTATTTTCCGGGTGGCGGGAATTTAATCTATTAGATAAAGGCCACACAGACTTAGTTACGGCAGTTGGGAATGCGGGATTTGATATTGGTGGAGTTGCGATTGGGGGCACCGCAGGTGGGAAAATTGGGGCTGCTATAGGAACATTTATCGCTCCTGGTGTGGGGACGGCAATTGGCGGAGTTCTTGGTGGAATCTTTGGCGCAATCGGTGGCCGACTTTTGTCTGAAAATCTGAAAGAACGACCGTTACGGGCGTCACTAGAAGAGTACGAGAAGGCACGAGCTGGTTTTGGCGAGACGGCGAAGCGTTTAAACAACGAAATGCAGTCTACGTTTGATGCAGAAAAAGCGAGATATCAGTCGGACCTTACAAAATTAGTAAACCAACACAATAGTGCAATTGGGCAAGTCGTATTGGATCTGCAGAGATGGCTGCACACCTGCGAATGTCCTGATGACTCAGTGATAATCGGTTTACTTGCGGCCGGACGAAACGAAATTATTCAGCATCAAAAGGAGATCGCGGCGCAATTGACGCGGACCTCGATTCTGCGGAGAATCTTTTGGCCAGATCGACGGATCCTAGTATTCTGGAAAGCGATATCGCTTTGCCGCGAACGATTGAAAAAACTTATGTCGTTAACCGATCTATTGCGCGCAAAACGGCAGGTGTTTCGTTCTGACATAGTTTCTCTCTTTGCGTCTTTCGGGGTGTGGCGCGATCAATATTTATTGTCAGTGAAAGAGCACCACACCGAACGGATCAGACGCGAGTCAGAACTTCGGCAACTCATCGACGAGGGACGGGCTCGTATTAGCGAAGCCAGATTCAAGGCTTTGGACGCTTTATCCCAACTGGTGACACGTCTTGTTGAGGACATGACACGTAGACTCGAACCGCTTCAAGTTGACCTTGCGAAACGTATGGAGGCCGTAAAGATCGAAGGCCGTAAACTTGGGAAAGAATTCTAGAGATTTAGATAGCCGTTTCATCGAAAATCCCGGCTCCCCACCCGCTCCGGCCTGATCTTGAGCTTCGGCTCCCAAAGCCGTTCGGCGACCAGGTGGACCACGCCGTCTTCGGACTGGAGCTTCCCGGTGACTCCCATCAGCGAAGCCGACTTGGCGATAACGGAATAGTGTTCGAACACCTTCCTCCAGACGATGAGGTTCACGAAGCCGGTCTCGTCTTCAAGCGTGTAGAAGGTCACCCCGTTGGCGGTCCCCGGATGCTGGCGGCAGATGACGATACCGGCGTAGCGGACCCGGTCGCCGTGCTTCATTCCTGACAGAGTCTTGGCGTCGGGGAGCCTCTGCCGGATGAGTTCGGGCCGGAGTTCCGACAGGGGGTGCGCCTCCGTGCTGTGGCCTTTTGTCCGGTAGTCCCAGGCGATTGTCTCGAAAGCGTTGAGCGGCCGAAAACCGGGATTCGCGGCGACGGTATCCAGCGGTAGCGAAAACTGCCGGCTGCTCAGGAGTCCGCGCACCTCCCAGAGCATCGCTCGCCGGTCACCCCCGAAGGCATCCAGCGCACCGGCTTCAGCCAGGGTGTTCAAGGCATTTTCATCCAGCTTCGTACGGCGGACAAAATCGGCCAACGACGCGAACGGTTTACCGGCAAGCATTTTCTCCCAATCGGCCGCACCCAGACCATTCACAAAGCGAAGCCCCATCCGGATAGAACCGCTTTCGAGGGCACAGTCCCAATCACTCAGGGTGACATCGGCAGGGAGCACTCTCACGCCATGCCGTTTGGCATCGTCGATGATCGTGGAGGGACTGTAGAAGCCCATCGGCTGGGCATTAAGGAGCGCACAGGTGAACTCCACGGGGTAATGAGTCCTGAGATACGCCGTTGCGTAGCTGATCAGCGCGAAACTGGCGGCGTGGCTCTCGGGGAAGCCGTATTCGCCAAAACCCCTGATCTGCTCGAAGACCCGTTCGGCAAACTCCGGGGCGATCCCTTTGGCAGTCATCCGCTGGACGAGCCGTTCGTGGTGTTTCTCGATCCGGCCGGTCTTTCGCCACGCGGCCATGTCCCGCCGGAGCTGGTCCGCTTCGCCGGGGGTGTAGTCGGCGGCGACAACGGCCAGCCGCATCACCTGTTCCTGAAAGAGCGGCACGCCGAGCGTTTTCTCCAGAACCGGGCGAAGCAGTTCATGGGGGTACGTGACAGGTTCCTTGCCGTGCTTGCGGCGAAGGTAGGGATGCACCATGCCGCCAGTGATGGGTCCGGGCCGGACGATGCTCACCTCGATCACGAGGTCGTAGAAGGTCCGGGGCTTCAGCCTGGGTAGCATCGCCATCTGCGCCCGGCTCTCGATCTGAAAAACACCGACGGTATCGGCCCGGCACATGAGGTCATACGTAGCGGGGTCTTCCGCCGGGATCGTGGCCATCGAAAGCTCAATCCCCCGGTGCTCCTTCAGCAGCCGGAAGCAGATGTCGAGCATCGTCAGTGCGCCAAGACCCAGCAGATCCACCTTGAACAACCCAAGGCTCTCCACGTCCTCCTTGTCCCATTGGATGACGGTCCGGCCCGGCATGGTCGCGTTTTCGATCGGCACGAGGTCGTGGACCGGCTCATGGCCGAGCAGGAAACCGCCGGGATGGATGGAGAGGTGCCGGGGGAAATCGATAATCTCCTCGCACAGGCGAATGAGGTGCCCGCAGGCCGGTGCATCGGGATCGAAACCAGCCTGGTGGAGCAGTTCCGGCGACGGCGGGCTGTAGTAGTCCATGAGTTTCGCTACCCGGTCGAGGGCGGTTTCTGGGAAACCAAGCGCCTTGCCTATGTCCCGGACGGCCGAGCGGCCCCGGTAGCGGATGATGTTGGCGACCATCGCGGCCCGGTCGCGGCCGTACTTTTCATAGACATGCTGGATTACTTCTTCACGACGGGCATGGGAGATGTCGAGATCGATGTCAGGCGGTTCCGCCCGTTCTTTCGAGAGAAACCGTTCGAACAGCAGCCCCATGCGAACCGGATCAATCGCCGTAATGCCAAGGCAGTAACAGAGAGCGGAGTTCGCGGCCGATCCCCGCCCCTGGCAGAGGATTTCGTTCGCCCGGCAGTATTCGACGATCTCCCACATGGTCAGGAAGTAACCGGCGTAGTCCAGCTCCTCGACGAGCGAGATTTCCTTGTGGAGTTGGGCCGTCACGTCGGCGGGCACACCATCCGGGTACCGCTTGGCGGCTCCCTGCGCCGCCAGCACCCGCAGCCACCCGGAAGTCGTGAGCCCGGAGGGGAGCCTTTCGTCCGGATAGCGGTAGCGGATCTCGGAAAGCGAGAAAGAACACAGGTCAGCAATCTCAACGGTCCGGCGAACTGCGCCAGGGTCGTCTGCGAACAGGCGGCTGAAACTTTCCGGCGGAATGAGACCGTTCTGCGCGTTCGGGCGGATGCGGGTTCCGGCGGTCGCAAGCGTAACACCGTGCCGGATGCAGGAGAGTACATCTTGAAGATGTTTCCGTGAACGCTGGTGATAGAGAACTTCAGCGGCAGCAACCGTCTGGACGCCATGGCGGACGGCCCATTCTCTCAGCGAAACCTCGTCGTCGTTTTCTTCAGCCACACGGTGACGAGCGAGGAGTGCATAAAGGCGAAGCCCGAAGGCGGCCTTTAGATTATCGGCGGCTTCAACCGGTCTCCGGCACAGGCAGAACAGACCCTCCGCGTGTTCGCAGAGTTCCGCCAAGGTCACTTCCGATTCGCCCTTGGGCTTGCGGAGCCGCCCCTTTGAGATCAGGCGGCAGAGGTTTGCGTATCCCGGCCGGTCTTTCGCCAGCAGGACGACCGGCGAAATACCGGGCACAGTGACTTCGGAACCAGCGATCAGCTTGATACCCAACTCTTTCGCCCGGACATGCGCCCGGACGATCCCGTACAAACCGTCCCGGTCGGTAACCGCGATGGCGGGCAGGCCCAGCCGGTGAGCCGTCTCTATCAGTTCCTCTGGGTGGCTCGCCCCTTCCAGGAACGAATAGTTCGTCTTGCACCAGAGCGGCACATACATGGTCAGCGGACCTCGCCGTGCAGGAACCAGCGGGACTGCTTGCGGTCGTAGAAAACCCAGACGATCTCGCCGTTGACGGTCTCGACCAGGTGGTATTCACGGTCCGTATCCCGGTGCCACCAGCCGCCCTCGAACAGAAACGGGCCGGCTGTTCTGGCAATCGCACCATCGATAAAGGCCCTGAGAAGATTCCGGGAAAGTTCCCGTCCGGGCAGGACCGGGAGCGCGACCGGCTTGTCGTAAATCCGGCGAATCAGGGCCGGATCAGCTTCGGGCAAATCCTTCGGCAGGGGTAAGGCCTGGAGCGGTTCCAGCGAGTATCGGCCGTCCGGCAAATGGCCGTCGCGGAGCACCACGCGAGAGACGGCATTTTCTCCGTATTCGGCCCGGAGCCTCGCAAAGGCCCGCGCCGCCGCCCGGAGGTCGCGGCGTGGGTTCTCATTGAACAGCCGGAGCTGTTCCTGCTCGGCTGGTGTACCAATGGCGGTCAGTTCCAGTTCCCGGACCGGCGCCTGGAGCGGCGTCCGTTCCAGTGTCAGGCGCACGAGATCGAGGATCGCTACGCTGTCCAGCGTCGGGAATGCCGGACGGACTGCTTCACGCCAAGTCAGCTTTCGCTCAAGGGCGAACCGGACCCTCAGTTCACTAAGGGCCTGATACCGGGCCGCAAGTTCCGAGAGCAGCGGATGAAGCTGGCGGCGGATAAAGAACAGAAGCCGGGTTGAGTCGGTCTCCGGGTGATCGAGAAGGAGCAACGACCGGGGAGCTTCCACGGGCGATTCCGGCGCGAGCGGCTTCCAGGCTTCGCCGGTCGCCATGCGGTGAAACCGCTGTGCTTCGGGACCAAATCGTTCGAGTAAGCCCGTCGGCGGGAGCCCTAGAAAGTCCCTGACGGTCACAACACCCAGCTTTGCCAGGTGCGAGAGAAGCTTTGGGGCGAGACCAAGCCGGTCGAGCTGCGCCGAACCCGCGACTGCCGTTTCGTCTTTGAGTGACGGAAACACCGTGACACCGGGGCGCGTCTTGGCGGCTGCATAACTCCCGAACCGGCTGAAACCGACGGCGACGTTCGACCGAAACCCCTTGGCCCTCAGCGTATCCAGAATGGACCATGCCCATTTGGGAAGCGACGGCGTGACCGGCTCAAGACCGGTGGCGTTCAGCCAGAGGATTCCCGGTTCGTCATCTGAGGGCTCCACTTCCGGACTGAACCGGCGCAGCTCGCCGCCGACCAGTTTCACAGCCGTCTCGATCTCCGGCCTGCCGACCGGCCCGGCGCGAAGCTCCCTCGACTGCGACAACCCCGCCGCATACCGCATCCCCGGAATGATCCGGTTGCGCCGTGCGCTTTCATTCACGGCAAGAATGAACGCCTGCGGCTTGTCCGACTCAACCACCGCCACCGGCAGTTTGTGCCAGTCAGGATGGGCGCGTACGAGGATCTGGAGCGGAAGCTCCGGCAGGTTCACGCACGCCCAGCGGGTTTCAGAGTCCGGCTGGTCCACGGCAGTCTGTCTCCCGAACCCATCCCGGCCCGCGCCGCTTGTCCTTCACCGCCTCAAGCTCGCACCGGTATCGCCGGCGCCCGGCGGCAATCCGCCGCGTCTCCGCCCGAAGGCTCACGAGCGATCCAAGCGGCCTTGGCCGCGCCGTCACGAACACCACTGCCGTGTCGTGCGTCTGGGCAAGCCCAACGAGCCGGGACTGGAGCGGCATGGGGACATCGGCCTCTTTGGGCAGATCAATCACGACCACGCCGAACGCCCCGGACTGGAGCAGCCGTTCCGCCGCCCGCGGAATATCGCGTGAATTCCGAAGCCGGACGACGGCGAGCGAGTTCAGGTCAATGCCGCCAGCTACCGCGTCAGGGGCGAAGAAGATCGAACTGGCGGTTCCAACCCAGGCGGCCGGATCGCCCGCCTTCTGGGAATCCCGAATCAGCCGGAAGGCCATCGTGAGGGCCGCGACCCCGGAGAGTTCCACAAGCCGCCCGGCCGTTTCGGCCCGGTCCCAGACCCCTCCGGTTGTTTTAATCAGGCCGCCGCGTGTAACCACACCGGGCGGCAGAACGGCCAGCAGTTCCTGGGCGGAAAGACCCATATACCACCTCACTTACCGATACCGTAAATAAACCGAAAGCATCGGACAGGTCAATCCCGCACCCGCCCCATCTTAGAACGGGGGTGTGTCAGGTAGCGGCACAGTTCCCGGAAGTGGCTGAAACTGCTAAGGTTTTGAGAACCTATGTGCGGCCGTTTTACCAGCAATGCAGACGATCTGACCTGGGAGGAATACTCTGATCTCCTCGGTTTTGACCTGAGCCACAAGGTCGCGCCCCGCTACAACATCGCGCCGTCGCAGCCGGTCGAGATCGTCCGGGTGTCGCCGTCGAGTGGCAAGACTGAGCTGGTCCCGGTGAAGTGGGGGCTCGTTCCGTCGTGGGCGAAAGATCCGGCCATCGGGAACCGGATGATTAACGCCCGAGCGGAGACGGCGCACGAGAAGCCGTCGTTCCGGTCGGCGTTCAAACACCGGCGTTGCCTGATCCCCGCGACCGGCTTCTACGAATGGCAGGCGAGAGGCAAGGGACCGAAACAGCCCTATCACATCACGATGAAAGCGGGCGGGCTGTTCTCGATGGCCGGCCTCTGGGAACACTGGCAGGCCCCGGACGGCAGCGAACTCGAAACCTGCACGATCCTCACAACCGAGCCGAATGACCTCATGGCCCCGATCCACAACCGGATGCCGGTGATACTGCCGCCGTCCGAAGCCAGGAAGTGGATTGATCCGAAAACCAAGGCGGATGATCTGAAACCGATACTGGTGCCGCTATCGGCGGACATGATGCAAGCATTACCGGTTAGCCGTATCGTCAACGACCCGAAGAATGATAAGCCAGAGTGCGTAGAGCCCATCAGACCGAAATGAATAACCGGCGATCTTCTCCAGGCAGCAAATGTTTTCTGACGGATACCACGAAAGGTTAAACCATGAACCATAAAAACGGCCTAAAGGATTCGCGGGCGGAACTTGAGCTATTTATCAAGGAGCAGGACCACCCGGAGAAAATCAACGCGGCGTTGCGCGATGCGTTTGGCACCCTTTCCAAATTACTTCCGGACGCAATGACCGTTCCGGACGTTGCTGTCGCGCTCACGAGGTCGGTCATCCTCGGGCCGCTGGAGACCAGGACCGGGCTGCTCAAAGCGGGAGCCGAACTGGGCGAACTGAAGGGCCAGCTCATTCTGGCCGTCATCCGGATCCTCAATGGGAAGGGGACGCTGGTGTCGCACATGGAGGAAATCGAGCGGGAGGTCATTCGGATGGCGCTGAATAGCGCCCGAAGTAAGGGTGACGCGGCAAAACTGCTCGGTATCCCCCAGAGCACACTGTCAACCAAACTCCGGCGGTTCGGGTTGAAGGAGTAATGCTCGCTCTTTGGCCACGTCGGCCGAGATATATTTCAATAGTAATTACCATATGTTACGTAACTCATCGCACTTCGATGGACGCTCACCCCAAAATAAATACTTGACCTAGACGCCTATCGTCATTATCCTCACTTCTGTAACGTGAGGATGGTGATGTGTGAATTTTAGAATATTAGACATCGTCGAGGATCCAATTCTGGCTGGCGCGGGTTTTGGACGGCAGTCGCTCGGAAAATTGTTAGAACGGGTCGAAGAGCCCGCGAAGCCCGAAGTGTGCTTTCTCGACTTCGCGGGAATCCAAGTCGCAACCGCAAGCTACCTCCGGGAGTCCGTTGTTGGTTTCAGAGATTTTGTTCGGAATCGAAGGTCTCAGCTTTATCCGGTGGTCGCGAATGCTTCGCAACGAATTGTTGAAGAACTTGAAGATCTTCTGACGGCGAAGGGCGACGTCATATTGTCCTGCAATCGAACGACCAGCGGTGAAGTCTCAAATGTAAAGTTACTCGGGAAGCTCGACCCCAAACAGGAGCTTACTTTTAAGTTGGTCAGTCAATACGGCGAAACTGATGCCAGTACTCTAATGAACGATCCGCGCAACGGTGAACAGAGAGAAGACATCAAACAGACCGCGTGGAACAATCGCCTATCTTCATTGGTATCCAAGGCGCTCATAATGGAAATCTCAAATGGACGGTCAAAACGGTATCGGCCGCTTCTGTCGGAGGGCGCATAATCGTGGGCGTCGATTTTCTCCGAAACAAGACTAGATCGTTTGCGAAATCCTGGGACCGCGCGCGGCTTCGACTCGGAACTCCCGATCTGTTTTCCATTCAGCCCGAACATCAGCCGACGACAGTCGTCGCCGATCTAACGGTGAAGAATATCCCGTCGAAACTCGACAACGTGCTTGTACGAGCGAATCCAGATCATATTGGTATCTACGTTGGCAATGAAGAAATTGGCCAACTCGTCGAACCATCTCAAGAAATTTTAGAGGCGATACGCGCGGGATGCGGAATCGCGCAAGGTCACGTTGAACAAATAAACCCCCTCAGCCGAACGGTTGAAATAGCGATACGATGAGAACTTATAATGGCTAAGCAACGGCGTCTTATAAATTCCACGGCAGATCTCTGGCATGACTCCGAAAAAAATCCAATGTACTTGGGATGCGTGAAATGTTCCGAGCGTTCGGTGTGCGGCGGTTTGAACCTAGAACGAGCTATGCTCGACTGTCTCGAACTATGTTGTGGTAAGCCTGAAAAATGCGACTCGGTATGTCTAAAGAATCCTCATTTTGTGGATAGAGTTCGTGAAGTGGGAGGTTTCGAATTTGACAACGTGCCACGATCACGCCGCCTAGCCTATCCTAACCTCCCGCCAGTGGTTCCACTTATCTATCACAATAGCGGGCGTAGGGAGAAATTCGATAAGGACTTTATCGCGTTATCGCTATATCAAGTAGTGGCCAGGATTTCGGGAAAATCACGAATTAATGATCGGGCCGATCTTTGCGACTATTTTGGAATACAACACGACGCGAAGATCCTTTTAACTGGGACCCACAAAGACGCGCCACTCGAACGGTGGTGGGGATTTGGAGATAATCGCCAGTCGATTCTAAAAGAACTGAAAGCGCTCAAGGTCGATATAGTTACAACACCAAACTTCAGCCTCTTTACTGATCGTCCACGGTGGGACGACATGCACAGCATGAAGCGTATCGCACTTGTATGGCAGGAATTCTTGAACGTCGGTATACCAGCAGCGCTTCATGTTAACGCGCGCACTGACCATGATTGGTCACGATGGACTTCTTTTATATCCGATCGTGACGAAGTCGATCATCTATGCTTCGAATTCGGTACTGGTGGCGGCTTCCCGACTCGCATACAATGGCACATAGACCACTTGCGACGAATGGGCGACACCGTGAAGCGTCCGTTGACGCTAATCGTTCGTGGCGGCACGGATGCGTTAAGCGAACTCAAACGATCCTTTCACCAAATCTGTGTGATAGATACGTCTGCATTCGTAAAAACGATCAAGCGACAACAAGCCACAATCGAACAGTCCGGCGCACTTCGGTGGAAAAGCGTTCCAACCGAAAAGGGCTCTCCGCTAGATGGCATGTTCCGCCATAATTTTTCAGCAATGGAGCGTCATTTGGGAGCAGCCATTCAAGGCCGTTGAACCAACTGCGAACATCAAGTCGGCGAACAATCAATTGACGCTAGGAATCCAGATATTGGAGGTTTTTGCGCTAATCTGGCACTCTTAAGAGATGGTCCGGCGTCATTGATCTGAAGCGAATAGTTACCAGTCCGAAATCTTAGATTTCCCTGGTGGTTTGCTAAACCAAGCCAGAGTTGTCGAAATCCAAATCCATGGCCCGTCTCAGGTCCATACCGGGACGTTCCTGTTTCCAATGCGAGTCTCAACGCTTCGCCATGATCTACAAGATCTTGATAGACCGGGCATGTCCTAAGGCTTGCAAGGATTCCGATGCCAAGATCTCGAACTACAAATGAAAAATGCCGTTCTATGCGTTGATACGCAATCAGACCTGACGCCGACTTTCCTGAATGGGCATAGATATTATCTTCTAGTTCTCTAATTGCACCGATTAGTTCTTTAGCCGTCTGACGCGAAAATCCCGCTCGAACGGCGCAATGCTCAGCATCCAGAAGAAACGATGTCCGGTAAACGTCGCTCTCATCCACCGCACCATTTTTATTCGAAATGATGAAGCCTATGTCCTTTGTGTCGCCACAATTCCAGTATCGATCATTGGATAAAAGATTGGCGCGAAATACGGTCAGGCCGCTAAACTGTATCCGATCATCAGCAATCTTTTCGTAGCCAGCGCATGAGCGAATCATCGATTGGTACTCAATCCACGGCCCGATTTCATTTACTATTATTTCAAGTTTTTCGCCATCCGCAATTCGCCCGTTAGAAAACGCGTGGCCTAGGTCGTCAACTGTTTGAAAATCAAGTTCCCGTGCGATCATGCGTTCCGAGTGTCCGATTTAAGCAATTCGATAAATATTTCTGCTCAATACAAATGAGCGCATCAAACCATTAGTTAGGCAAGTATACGTGAAGAATTCTTTCTACGGAAATCACTGAAACGAGCTGCTAGCGCTTTGAGGGCGGTATAGTGAGGCGTCAACGATACATTCTGGAATGTCCCAGTGGCGTCACCCACAAAATTCCGGAAAAATGGCTATTTTATTTCCCTGGGTAGTTGCCGCATCTTGTTCTCATGAAACGCGCGGCAAGAACAATTCGCGCCCTCCGGATGGTCCTGAAATCCGGTTTGCAGGACCGATCCCGCTTTCCCTGGACAGATCGTTCGCAATGAATCGGATGGAACCCGTACGCCAGGCGGCTGGCAGGTCGCTCATTCAAGCCCTTGCAGGGCATCTTCCAATGAATCGCGTACGCACTCGGCGATGAACAGTTCGAACCGTTCCGTTCCGGCGTTGTGAGCCGCTTCCAGCAGATCGTAATATTCACCGCGCCGTTCGATGGGCAGGCAGGCAGGCGGATATCCACTCCGCATCAGAAACAGATTCATGAGTAGCCGGGCTGTTCGCCCGTTGCCATCTGCAAAGGGATGGATGGCGACAAACCGGTAATGGGCTCTGGCGGCGATTCTTATCGGGTGATCGCCTTCGGAACTGATGCCGGTAACGTAATCAGACATCAGCGCCGGGACTTTGGCTGCATTCGGGAAAACATGTTTTGAACCGGCGACTCTGACTCCGACCGTCCTGTATCGACCGGCGTCGTCCGACTGGATGCCAGTCAGGATGATCCGGTGAAGATCCAGTATCTCCCGTTCCGTGACCGGGGAGCGCGACCCGGCGAGACGGTACAATAGCCCCATCGCCTCCCGGTGGTTCGTAGCTTCAAGAATTTCACGAAGCGGTTTACCGCTGATCGTGATTCCGTCGAGAAGTACGGCTTTCGTCTCGCCGAGGGTGAGGGTATTTCCTTCGATCGCGTTCGAATTGTAGGTGTGAATGACATCCCAATGCTGCCGGAGTTTCGCCAGCGCATCCGGGGCAAGGGGGAGCAAGGCCTGCCACCGCTTCAGAAGCGCGTCGGCCTGATCCAGGACGGTTTTGAGCGGGTCTCCCATTCGGCTGGAGTATGCCGTATCCCCCAGCCTTTCCGCCAGAGGTTCACCACCCCCTTTTCGCCATCACCGCTTGAAACTCCCCCTTCGCTGCTTCGAAGGACTCCCCCCGTTCCAAAGCATTCCAGAAGACTTTCGTGGCCTCGGTCAGCACCACAAGCAGAGTGGTGACGGCGGCTTCGATCTCGGTATTTTGACCACTATCCAGACCACCTCCAGCCTGAATATCGCTGGATGTCGGTGGATTGACATATTTGTAACCGTCTGAAATTGCTGATTCGACGGATTCCGCCGGACAGTCGTGGAGGCTGTTTCCGAGCCTCTGACTCTGCTTGTGGTGGTTCGAATCCATCATCGGGAACCATAAAATACGAGTAAATCCGGATAGTTAGATTGCTCATAGGGATGCTGGTTCCAGTCGTGTCCTGTCCCCGGTCATACTCCCGCTGAGGCGACTGCTTTAGCGTGCTTGGCTGGCGCGGATAGCCGGGGAGGGGGATCTCATCATGTCCGACAGGTGGCTGACCCCGATGGACGCCATATTCCTTTATGGCGAGACACGGGAGGTGATGATGCACGTCGCCTCGCTGCTTATCTTTACTCCGCCGAAAGACGCACGGCCCGATTTTCTCCGCTCCCTGCTGGATGAGTTGCGGGGAAGCCGCGAAATATACCCGCCCTGGAATCTCCGGCTCAGGACGCCGGAGTTTCTTGCCAATCCACTTCATTCCTGGGTGGAAGAGCCTGATATAGACATCGACTATCACGTCCGGCGGTCGGCGCTTCCCGCGCCGGGCGACGAGCGCGAACTGGGTACACTCGTTTCGCGGCTCCACAGTCACGCGATGGATTTCCACCACCCTCTGTGGGAGGTGCACCTGATCGAAGGGCTCGAAGGCGGCCGGTTCGCCATGTATTTCAAGGTCCATCATTCGCTGGTGGACGGGTTCACCGGCTCCCGGATACTGGCCCGCAGTCTCTCGAACGATCCGGACGACCGGACGCGCCCGATGTTCTTCTCCATCCCGCCGCCGGAGGGAGCGGGCTCGCCAGCGGACTCCGGCGACGATGCGATCGCCGCCTTCCGGGCGGGTTTCCAGAAGCAGCTCGAATCGGCCCGTCAGGTGGGACGGGAGTTGAGGGATATCGTCACAGGCCACAAGCCGCACGGCGTGACGCCATACGAGGCGCCCATGTCGATCCTGAACGGACGGGTTTCGCGCAACCGCCGGTTTGCCACCCAGCAGTACCAGCTCGAACGGGTAAAAACGCTGGCGCGGCGTGCCGGCTGCACGCTGAACGATCTTGTTCTGGCGCTCTCGTCGGCAAGCCTGAGGCGCTTTCTCATGGAACTCGGAGCGCTTCCCGCCGATCCGCTCATCGCCATGATCCCTGTCAATGTCCGCCCCAAGGACGATCCCGGCGGGGGCAATGCAGTTGGATCCATCCTCGCCTCGCTGGCGACCCACATCGCCGATCCGGTGGAACGGCTGAAGGTGATTCGTGAATCAGCCTGCCAGGCAAAGGAACAGCTTCACGGCATGAGCCGCGAGGCGATTATCCAGTTCAGTGCACTGCAGATGCTCCCCTTTGCGTTTCAGCATGTGACCGGGATGAGCGGGCGGATGCGTCCGCCTTTCAACGTGGTAATCTCCAACGTGGCGGGGCCAAAGGAGACGCTCTATTTCCGGGGCGCGAGGCTGGACGCCTGTTATCCCGTGTCGATTCCCACTCATGGGCAGGCGATCAATATCACCTGCCAGAGCTATGCCGGCACACTCAATTTCGGTTTTACCGGCTGCCGGGACACGCTCCCGCGCATGCAGAGGGTGGCCGTCTATACTGGCGAGGCTCTCAATGAACTGGAACAGGCAGTGGGGTAGGGCAGGGCGGCTACCGGGCTGGCACCGGATTCCCTATGCTGCCGGAAAAGGAGCCCCTTGCCCCCGGTGGTCTCTCCGGCTACGCATGGAGTCCCGCGCCATCTCCTTCGGGGGCTGACGCAGCAGCAAGCGGCCATTTGCCCCCATCGTCTAGCGGCCCAGGACGTCGCCCTCTCACGGCGAAAACACCGGTTCGATTCCGGTTGGGGGCGCCACTATCAGCCGGGCATTTCCCTTGTCCGCCAGTACATCACCAGAAGTCCGGCAATTCCCGCCAGTGAAATCAGGATCCCAACCCTGACCGATGCGGGCTGGTAGACGAATTCCACCGAATGTTCCCCTGCTGGAACCCAGGCTGCCATCTGGAAGCCGTTGGCTGCAATCAGGCCTGACTCGTGGCCGCCTACGGTTACGGTCCATCCCGGGTACCAGTTTTCAGCGAGGATGACCGGGCCCTCGGTTTCACGATGAACCACGAATGTGCGGCGCTCGGGGGACCAGTGGCGAACGGTTACTGATGCATTCCCGGCTGGTGCTGCCGCCGAAACTGGAGAGGCTGCCCGGCCATCAATCAGGACTCCCAGATACTCTGTCTGTGGGGTATCAGAGCCCAGCGAGTGCAGGCGCTCTCGCAGGATATCTGCATCGGAAATGGTTTCCCAGTTTGAGGGTACCCGTACCCGCCGCATCATGCTGGAAGGATGGCAGAGCCGAACGGACTCGGCTGCCGGCTGCTCGCACGTCCAGTGCCCTGAAAACCGCTGCTCCGCATGGCCTACGGCCGCTCCCACCCCCATAATCAGCTGGAAGGCGGCCGGGTCCATGACTTTTTCCGCTTCCAGGTAGCGGGTTGGCCAGAACGAACCGTAGCCGCCAAGTGTCGCATGGGGTGTCAGCAGGGCTAGATTCAGAAACGATGTTTCCCACTGGTGGCGAGCCAGCTCCGCCGGAGGCAGGATGATTTTCGGACGTTGAAAGGCGAATATCGCACGGGGCAGCGGAAGCTCGTCTTTGAAAGCGTGGTCAAGTGGCGCAATTGCCAGCGGTGGCGCATCAAATGCTTCAAGAGGTACCGTTTTGAGCGCCGGGACCGACAAGACAACTATTTCAGCAGCGATGGCTGTCGCAAGAAGTCCTGCCCTGAGACGCATGCTGATTTTGGTCGCGAGCAGCGCTCCGGTGGCAATGCCAGTGATCATTAGCACCCACCATCCGGTTGAGCGCATATGATTCGTGTATATCGCATGCTCACCGCTCTGCAGCAGGAGGCCGGCTGCTCCAGGCATGAAGGCGGTTGCGAGCGCGGTGGAGACAATCGCGCCAGCTGTTGCCATGACTGTTTTTCGCGGGACATCTGAGCGGGTCATCCAGGCGTCTGCTGCAATCGCGGCCAGCGTGACAAGGGATATGATGGCTGGCAGCATGAACCTTTCCGGATAGCGGAACTGGTTCCAACCAGGAATCATGAGACGGGCCAGCGGAAAGAGTCCGCCCGGCTCGCCCAGCGACATCAGCAGGGAAACTCCAGCCCCTCCCCATAACCACCATAGCTGGCGGCGTTCCCGTGTGAGCAACGCAGCCATTGGAAGGAGCAGCAGCGCGCAGAGCCCTGGATTGAGCCGCTGGAAGTAGGTGGCAGCTCCGGCGAAGGGGACTGGTCCAGTAACGGCGTGTGTGAATGCAATGGGAGTTCCCCCATCAAATCTGGGATCAAACAGGCCGGGGAGGAACCACTCGGCAAACCGTAATGGCCGCCATGACCAGGTATAGGCATAGAAGCCCTTGAGATGGTCGACCCGGTCCGACTGGCCGGAAATCTCAAGAGCCGGAAGTATCACTGCTGCGCTGGCAAGGCCGGCGAGCAACATCGCCAGCACAAACCTGCGGGAATGGGAACTGCGGATTCCGTGGCTTTTTATGAAGACGGCCACTGACAACAGTCCGAAGAGCGAGGCGAGCTGCACGTCGCCGCTCGTCACCATCAGGACTGTCCACACAACGATCCAGATGACGCTCCGGCTGGACGGCTTCTTCCGGAAATGGACCAGCGAGGCGGCGGCCCACCCAAGTACGGAAAACCCATACAAAAACTGCAAGCCCCAATGAAGCGACAGGCCGGGGCCACCACAGGAGATGACTGCCGAAAAAACAAAAGCGATCCATGGCCGGATATGGAGCGCTCTCAGCAGGCGAAAGAAGCCGGCATGGGCGATCAGGTAGTGAACGCCAATCAGGCATCCGAGCGCATGGACCGGGTGCAGGCGTGCAAAGAAGAGGTACAGCCACTGGCCGGGAAACCAGACACTCTGTACCGGATCACCCCAGAACGGAATGCCGCCAAACATCCGGTCATTCCACAGCGGTATCTCTCCGGCAAGGATGCGGCCGAACATCCACGCCCGGGTCGGAACGTACTGGGTGAGTATGTCGCGGAAGTAGGTGGCCTCATGGCCGGCATAAATACCCGCGAAAAGGATAACGTTAAGGGCGGCTATGGCGGCCGCCCACGGCATCCAGGGTGGGGTCCGCCGGGAAAGTGGTTTGGGTTCGTCATCCATCAGGAATGTCGGTTCAGACTGACTGGCCTTGCCGGAGGGCTTCAAGTGCAGGGCTTGTTCCTTCTCGGAATTCGTGCCTTGTGCGGCTACTGTTGGTGGCATGAAAGCACTCCGGACGCCCGACGAACGTTTCACGGACCTCCCCGGATATCCGTTCAAGCCCAACTACGTATTCGTGGATGATACTGATAATGGCCCGCTTCGCATGCACTACGTGGATGAAGGCCCGCGGGATGCCGCGCCCGTTCTGATGCTGCATGGTGAGCCGTCCTGGTCCTATCTTTACCGGAAGATGCTCCCGGTGTTCGTGGAAGCGGGATACCGGGCCATTGCACCGGACCTGATCGGCTTCGGCCGGTCGGACAAGCCCACGAAGCAAGGGGATTACACCCATGCCCGGCATGTGGAATGGACAGGCAAACTCGTCCGGCAGCTGGATCTCCGGAATATCACGCTTGTTTGCCAGGACTGGGGCGGCCTGATCGGCCTCCGGCTGATTACGGAGGAAGGCGCGAGATTCGGGCGCGTGGTTGCCGCCAATACGATCCTGCCGGGTTTTCCCATGAATGCGCCGGAACTGAAAGGCGTGTTCGGCATGGGAAGGTTCATCAAAACCATTGCCGCGTTTGGAGCGTGGTACGCCTTTTCACAACTCAATCCTTCCTGGAAGGCAGGTACTGTGGTCGGACTTGGTGTAGCCCGGAAGATGCTGCCCGAGATTCGCGCCGCATATGATGCGCCATTTCCTTCCAGCGCCTACATGGCCGGAGCACGGGTGTTTCCAAGGCTCGTCCCGAAAGACCGGCTGGCAAACCGCAAGACATGGGAGCAGCTGATGCGATGGGAGAAACCCTTTTTATGCGCGTTCAGCGACAAGGATCCGATCATGCGCGAGATGGCAGGCATTATCCCGGCCCTCATCCCCGGCGCGAAGGGCCAGCCGCACACCACAATCCGGGGTGCCGGCCATTTCCTCCAGGAAGACAACGGAGAAGAACTGGCTGGTGTGATTGTTGAATTCCTGCGCCGGAGATAGCCTCAGGGACCGGTTTCAGCTTTTGGGAGCAGCGGTTCCCGGTGTCATCAAACCGGCCACCGCTGCTTCAGCCACGGGAGCAGGGCATCTTCGCACAGTTTCTGGCGCGCATTCCCGCGGCTTTGTCCTTCCGACCCAACCGGGAACAGGTAATGGTCCGCCCACTCCATCGTCGTGAAAGTCTTGTCAGTGGCAGGAATGAGACCGTATGCGGCGCGGCATTCTCGCTCATATATCTCCGTGTCAGCATCGGCATAGACCATGTGGGTTGGAATCCGGATCGATGGTGCGGTGAGTTCCAGCGCCGCGCGTGATTCGAGTCCAGACCACGTAGAAAGCCATCCGCGTGCGCTCATTACGCGTGAGAGCCCCTCGCCATAGTTTCCGGCGATGGGATCCCGTCCTCCCTGGGCGAAAAGGGAACCGATGGGACGGCGATTCGGATCTATGGCCGGGTCCAGATACCGCGGGTCGGCCAGGGTCCGGTAGATGACAAGATAGCGACGCTGGAGCCCGTGACGGCTGGCCATCAGCATTTCGGCGGGCGTGAGCCGTGCCGGATCTTTCAATCTTGCCCGGTAGTAAAGTGACTCGGCGCTCCATTCCTTGCAGAGCCGGTCGATTCGTTCGCATCGCTGGCGCTGGGCTGCGCGATACTCGGCCAGAAAGTCGGGTGAGTATTTCGAGGGACCTTCGTGCATGGGCCGGTAGCCATTCTTTGGATTGTACATGTCAAGCCGCGGGTTGCAGGCGGTGGGACTGGTTTCGTCCACTACGGAGGGGTCCAGCCGGTCCATGAGGAAGCGGCCTTCGCCGGGATGGGCGGCAAGGATGATGAACCCGTCCACGGGGGGGAGCTCCACTTCCCGGAGCGGCACCTTGTCACCCGACGGGCCGCTATCGAACCGCTGATCGGGTGGAAGCCCCGACTGCTGGATGTAAAAGGCAAAGAGCGATCCGCCACCAGAGTTTCCCGCCAGGATGATCTTCTTGAAGCCCCGGTCTTTCAGGAACCGGATCGAGCCTGCCACGTCGATCAGCAGCCGTTCGTGCAGGGCGTCAGCATCATTGTTGAGATGACGCGAATTCGCACCAAGGAACGCGTATCCGCCATTCACAAGGCCCGGCGCAAGATAGTGCCGGGAGAAGTCGCCTCTGGGGTGCATGGCCAGTACGGCCACTTCCGGTGTGTTTTTGGCGGGCAAATGCAGCAGGCCGTTGAGCGGAAATCCGTCCGGCGCATGAAACCGGACCGGTTCAATACGGACTGACGGATCGATGTCAACGTAGTGGGCGTGAACGTGAAACGGCTTGAACTTCATGATGATGGTTCCTTCCGGAGTGTGTGGCTCTGGGTCAGGTCCCGAGCGATGCCTTGGGAAGCCGGACAGCGGCGTCAGCCTCTGGAGTTACGTGTAGAGGGCGGGAGCAGTCGAAACTAATGATTTCCCAGTTGAGCATCTGGTCTTTTTTCCAGTTCTTGCGGGTGAACTCCCGTACCATTTCGGGAATGCCGTGGTGGACTCCCTGGGGCGAGAGGGACATGCGTCCCTTGGGAATCGGAACTCCCATGAATTCTCCGCCGTGGTTGAAAATCACCTCGTCGAAGTCGACGTTCCGGTGATACCAGGGAACCCTCTCGGCGTCACGAATGCCTTCGGCAGGCCGGGGCAGGAAGTTGATGACGTAGACACCTGCCGCCTGGAAATTGCAGTGGACCGATGGCGGCAGATGCACCCGGTCGCTCAGGATCGGGCAGAAGTCACGGATGTTCATGGCGAAAGGGAAAAGATCGCCCTTCCATCCCACGACGTCGAACGGATGGAACGGGTAGGTGCAAGATGTATACCGGCCATCAAGCTTGATGCGTACCTCGTGCTCGCCCGGCTGGTCGAATGCCTGTGGTTCCGGAATGCGGATTACTGTGGGATCGAACGGAGCGTGGCGGCCAAGGGCCCCAAAGTCGGGGAAGTCGATCTCGCCCACGGTTTCCAGAATGACGAAGTAGTTGTCCGCATTTGCCGGAACTACCCGGTAGGTGACGCCTTTTGGAATCAGCACATAGTCCCCCGGTCCGTAGGTGAGGGGGCCGAATTCGGTTTCAACTGTTCCTTCGCCGCGGTGGACGAAATGAAGCTCATCGCCATCGGCATTCCGGAAAAAATAGGGCATCGGTGCTGCCCGGCGGCTCAGATGTATTGACAGGTCGGCATTGAACATCAGCTTGAGCGGACGGCCGTTCGGGTCATTCTGGTCAGGTGGAACCAGCCGGTTCAGGCTGAAATCGCGGGGACGATGCGGACCCTCTATCCGGCTCCAGGCTGTCGGATCGTTACGGCGGTAGAGTTCTGCCACCTTCCCGGAAAACCCCTGGCGGCCGAGTTCGTCATCCTTAAGACCATCCAGGCCCACATGGGCCTGCCGGGGCGTCTGTCCCTTCTGAAGTTGCAGCCAGGAACGCATGATTGGGTGTCCTCCATCGCTCTCCACATTCGGAGCGGCGACTTTCCTGTATAGCGCCAATTTTTAAGAGACTAAATAGTTTCTTTCGGCAAGCCTTCACTCAACGAGAATCGTAATGCTCACCGGCCACAGGGGAAATTTGCGGTTCCGGATATGTACAGACCCTTCTCCGGGCCGGGCAGCCCGGACCGTACCGGGCGAGACACTGATGCCCGGCATTGGATGCGAGATTTCTGATACGCTGATCCGGGTGTCGGGATCGTGAAGTAGCGGCATCCGGTCGCCGGTGTTGAGAATGCCGTCGAAGGTGAAACTGGCCAGTTCACCGGCCTTCAGGTTCATTTGCGTAGGTGTGACCACAAACCGTTCCATATTCAGCGGACCGGGTCTGGTATCTTTCAGCGGGAGCAGAAGCCACTGCTCTGCCCGTTCATCGGTAAGGCCCTCGAATGAAAGGTGAATACTCAGCCAGTCTTCATCACTATACCTCCCGTCCGGCGGCGGCAGTATGACGGACCCCTCGCGGGGAGGGTGTGGAAACTGGGCAGCAATGACCGGCGGAGGAACCGTTAGCGTGAACGGGAGCAGATGGATAAGAGTACCAGGACACTGATTCCGGACTGTATCGGGAGCTTCAGGGTCGGCCCCAGCGCACGTTCCACCAATGATCTGGACGGTGCCGATGCCTTCGGCCGGGAAGAGCGGGGCGATGATCTGCCGCTCGTTGACGATCAGGGCGAGGTCGGTCCGTACGGTCATCTTGAGGCCGGTACCATCAGCCAGTTCGCGGACCGTGACCCGGGGATAGTCCACCCGGAGATCGCCACGCGTCAGTGGAAGAAGTCCCACCGATGAAAATGCCCCATCCGTCCGGAGCCGGAGGGCGAGAAGCTGGTGCGGACGGATGCTGGTGTCGAGTGCGCGACTGTGGGCTTTCAGGTCCACCGAGCCGGACTGTCTCTTGCCTGGATCAAAACCCTTGAGCTCCACGCTGCCGCTGGCCGCCACCGGTGTCCTGGAAAGATGAATCCGGTAGCTGAAGGGGCGGGGCCTGAAGTCGGCCTGCACATGGCCGGGATACCACCGGCCCGAGAGGGTGAGCCCGGCTAGCAGTTCGTTCTCACCGGGATCGAATACCTCCGCATCCAGTTCCATGATGGGTTCGTTCGGATGGCTGATCAGGCGATGCAGGCTCCAGTGGCCGTCGCCCCGGAACAGCCAGCCGTCCCGACGGGTAAAAAGACGCTCGCCGTACGGTCCGGTAGCAGCCAGGTGATCCAGGTCGAGCACGATCCAGTCTAAGTAGGCGGGGGTGCCGGTTGGCCAGCGGGAACTATCGTTTGTATCTGCTGCTGTATTTATGGGCGGAATACGGAAACTGAAACTGGCGGGATTCCCGGTAGCATTATCTATCTGCGCTTCGACGATAGGGCTCCCGTCCCATCTGTTTGGGAACTGTTCGACTGGTTGCTCCAGCCGGGGGTGCTCGATGAGCGGGCCGGACCACCGGTGCAGGCGAGTGGGGCCGCTCCCCGTGGCAGCGTTTGCCGTCATTCTCCCGAATTTCGCCCGGAACGAAACGCCTTCTTCCGGCCAGCAGGGAGCACCATCACCGGAAAGTTCCATCACGCCGTCACGGATGCCGCCATTAACACGGAACACTCCCTCACAAAGGTCGTTGCGGACGTGGATTTCCGCCCCGATGCTGTGGCGGCTCACCTTGCCTGTAATCCGGTGCCGGTAACCATCGGTGGGTACGGTTTCGAGTGTACCGCTCAGTTCACCGTCCGGTGACATCACCAGGTCGGCAATGGCATCGCCGGTATCGCCGCTTACCTGCACAAAACCGGTCCATACACCGGTAAGGGGAGCAGGCCGTCCCATTATCCAAGTATCAAACCACTCCCCGCAGCCAGCGAGGGTGATGGCGGCCAGTACGAATGTCAGTGCCCGCTTCCGCATCCTGCAGCAGGGAATAGCACGAGGTGCTTTTCAAACGCCATTTTGATTGTCATCATATGTATGACGGGTTAAGTCCGTCCTCGAAAAGGCGGGTATTTACGTGACACCGAGACGGCCCAGAACAGCCTCACGAAAACGCGGGCGGAAACCTGTGGACGAGCGCAAGGATTTCCTAATCCAGACCCGTGTGCCCGAAGGGCTCGACAACGTGCTCAAGGAAGAGGCCCGTCGCCGCCGGGTGACGGTCTCGCAGCTCATCCGGAATGTCCTGCATGACAGTTTTGAGCTGGTCGATAACGTCGTGGCGAATGTCGATCATATCGTCAACCAGTCGCAGTTGCTTGCGCGGAATGTGGCCCGGGACGCCCAGCGGGTGGCCGCCAGCGCCTCCGGCCAGGATGTCCTCCGGCCGCCTCCGGCGCCTGCTCCGGCAGCAGCTTCGCTGCTTGCCGGCGTTTATGGCTGGCAGAAGCTGATCATGAATCGCACCGAAACTTGTGCTGTCTGCGGGGGGGAGATGGAGCGCGGGACCGAAGGACTCCGGGGCCAAAGCGACAACGCTTCAGCCCTGGCAGTCTGGATTCATCCGGATTGCCTGAAAAAGGTTCCGGAATAGGGCAAGATTTTCCTCAGACCCGCACCGCTTCGGCTTCTACCGTTTCCGGCTTGTCAGGGAAGCTGAGCTGCCAGACGCGCTGGAAGACCTTGCCAAGCGTGTTTGGCCATGTGCCGGTCCTGTAGCTGATGCCGTATTCTTCGCAGATCTGGCGGATTTCCGGGGCGACTTCCCGAAGCCGGTTCGTGGGGAATTTCGGGAACAGATGGTGTTCGATCTGCCGGTCCAGGGCGCCGCACAGCATGGAGAGGGGAAGCGGAACCTCAAAATTGTTGGCACCTTCCACCTGCATGGCATACCACTCGCCGCGGTTTCGCGCCTTGGTACCTTCTGGGTAGTCCTTGACGTCCTCGCCCACATGTCCGCACCAGATGGTCGCCGCCGTGTAGAGATCGCGGAGGATTTCAGCAGCCACGTTGCCGGCGAGCACTTTCAGGAATCCTGGGCCAGCCAGTGCCGGGAAAAACACATAGTTTCTGAAGTAGTAGGGGCCCCACTTGCGGAAAGTCTTCCAGTGGGCGAGCGCGATGGTCTTCCATGACCTGTCCTTCAGCGTGTCCATGCCACCCCGCCCGTTGCTGCTGTATACATCCAGCAGTCCGGTGAAATGCGGGTTCATGGCAAAACCGAAGTTGCTCGCCACGGCCAGCGCGATCGGCACCTGAAAGTAATTCACCGTGCGGTGAGGCGTCTGGGCATTGAGACGAACCGGTCCGAAATGGATGTCCGGATCCTTGCCAGCGATATTGGTGAACTGGTGGTGTCGGATGTTGTGCCCATAGCGCCAGGACTCTTCGTCGATCGGAACGTCCCAGTCGAAGGTTTCCGACTGGAACTTGTCTGCGCCGGGCAGGCCGTCGAATGCTCCGTGCAAGGCGGTGTGGCCGATTTCGGTCGCCTGAAGCTGTCGACCGATCCACAGTGCAATGACTCCCGCCGTCCATGAAACGGGCCCAACGCTGAAGTGGAGCAGGGCGCGTCCGGTGATTGTCATGGCACGGGAGAAGTTGTCCACCTTGGTGATATAGTCGACGTCATCCTTGCCGATCTGTTCCTCGACGCGGCGCCGGATTTTGTCCACCGCCTCGCCGAACCGGCGAAACCGTTCCTCGTCCGTGAGCCGGGCGGCCGGTTCTTCCGAACGGACTGGAGGCTTGGCAGCCTGCGTGGCGGCATTTCGTTTGGCCGAGCGGGGAATGGGCACCGGCGGGTGGGTAGCAGGAGTTTCGATGATTTCGGTGGTGGCGGTAGTCATGATTTGTTTTCCTTCTGGACTTGCTTCTCCGCGACCTTGACGGGTTGCGGCATCGGTCTGTTTATGTTGTATTACATTATAGATATCAGTCAATATAAAAATTGTAACTAGCTGTATTTATTACATTTATTATAAATATGATGAGTATACCTATCGTATCTATTATGGCGAATATGGCCTTTTGTGGCGCTTGGCGGCTACGGCTAGACTTTGTCCCATGAGTCCTTCTTCCAGCCGCCCTTTTGTCTGGTGCCTGCTTCACGCGAGGTGTGAAAACCCGGGACTGATCGCACTGGAACTGGAACGGAAGGGCGTCGGAATCCGCTATGTGCGGACCTGGGCGGGAGAGCCCGTGCCGGACCTGGGCGGCGGCGCTGCGGGGCTGATCGTTATGGGCGGTCCGATGGGAGTCTATGAAACGGACAAGTATCCGTTTCTTGCGGACGAGATGAACCTGATCCGCCAGATGGAAAAGGAAAACCTGCCTGTTCTGGGTGTATGCTTGGGGGCTCAGCTCATAGCCGCAGCCTTTGGCGGCAATGTCGCTCCCGGGCCGGCCAAGGAGATCGGGTGGTACCCGGTGAAGCTTACTGGTGACGCTTCAGATGATCCTCTCTGGAGCCGTGTACCCGAACGGAATTTCGTAGCCTTCCACTGGCACGGTGACCGGCTGGAACTGCCAGATGGAGCGGTCCATCTCGCTTCGTCAGAGATGACGCCCAACCAGGCGTTCCGGTACGGAAGGAATGTATGGGGAATCCAGTTTCATCTGGAGGTGGATAGTGACCTGATAGCAGGGATGACCCGCGCCTTCGACGATGAACTTCAGGCCGAGCGGATACCGCGGGAACGGCTGCTCGATGGCCGCGCCAGTTACCTGCCCGGGCTTGAATCCATCAGCCGCATCCTCTTTGGCGGCTGGGCTGGACTGGTAAAGTCCGGGGGGCTTAGCCCGCGTCCTTGACGCTCCGGAGCCGTGTCTTGCGGATCATCTGCCGGACTGTTTCGGCAATCCTTGGGGCCGTGAGCTTGAACTCCTCACGCCAGGCGGCCTGGGTGCCATGCTCGACAAACCGGTCAGAGACCCCGAGCCGTCTGATGTCGATATCCCTGTGGACGCCTTCGTCCATCAAAAGTTCACAAACTGCCGATCCGAAGCCACCCATCAGGGCCGCCTCCTCGATAGTCACAAGCCGCCCGGTAGCGGTAGCGGTTTCGATTATCGTCTCGCGGTCCAGCGGCTTGATAAACCGGGCATTCACCACGGTTGTCTGGACCCCTTCGGCAGCGAGAAGTTCAGCGGCCTTCACTGCTTCCGGCACCTGGTGGCCCAGTGCCAGAAGCGTCACATCCTTACCCTCGCGAAGGATTTCGGCCTTGCCAACCGGGATCTGGGAGAACTCCTTGTCGTAGGGGATCCCCATGGCGGGTCCACGCGGATACCGGACGGACGAGGGGCAGTCGAGCTTGGTCGCCGTGTACATCATGTTCCTGAGTTCGTTCTCGTCCTTGGGGGCCATGCAGACCATGTTCGGCAGGCAGCGCAGGTAGGCGATGTCGAACATCCCCTGGTGCGTCACGCCGTCATCACCAGCCAGGCCAGCGCGGTCCATGCAGAACAGTACGGGCAGGTTCTGGATACAGACGTCGTGAACCACCTGGTCATAGGCGCGCTGGAGGAACGTCGAGTAGATCGCTGCAATGGGGCGCATGCCTTCGCAGGCGAGCCCCGCCGCCAGCGTCACGGCATGCTGCTCGCACATGCCGACGTCGTAGCAGCGGTCGGGAAACTCCTTCTGGAATACGTCACAACTGGTTCCCGTCGCCATCGCACCGGTGATGGCGACGATACGGGAATCCTGCTTCGCCAGATCAATCGCCGCACGGGCGAAGTGCTTTTGCCACGGGTCGGGGGCCGGAGCAGCCGGGGCACGCTCTCCCGACTTGGGGTCGTACTTGCCTAGGCCGTGGTAAACGAGCGGATCGGCTTCGGAAACCTCCCACCCCTTGCCCTTGCGGGTGAGGATATGGAGCAGCACAGGCTTGTGGTTTTCCTTGGCGGCCCGCAGCGCCTTCACCAGGGCATGAACGTTATGCCCATCCACGGGGCCCAGATATTCGAAGCCGAACGCCTCGAACAGCGGCGAGACCGGGAGCACGACGCTTTTGACGGCATCCTCGATATGGCGGATTCGGTCTTCCATCTTCGCGCCGAGCTTCTCGTGAACCCAGCGGCGAACCAGATCCTTTGTCTGGATAAAATCCTCGGTCACGATTCGTCGGCTCAGGGTACGGGAGAGCGCCCCCACGTTGCGCGAGATCGCCCACTCGTTGTCGTTCAGGACAACGGTGAATGGGCGCCCCACTTCACCGGCATGATTGAGCGCCTCGAATGCCATGCCGGAGGTGATCGAACCATCGCCGATCACTGCGACCGTGTGGCGCCGCTTCTTCTGGTGATGCAGCCCTTCGTTCATGCCGGCAGCGGCCGAAATCGAGGTTCCGCCATGACCGACACCGAACGTGTCGTAGGAGCTTTCGAACCGGGAGGGGAAACCGGACATGCCGCCCTTCTGACGGAGTGTGGGGAACATCTCCCGGCGTCCGGTAAGCAGCTTGTGGACATAGGCCTGGTGACCCACGTCCCAGACGAGCCGGTCTTCGGGAGTCTCATAGACGTAGTGGAGGGCGATGGTGAGTTCGCAGGCGCCTAGCGACGAGGCGAGGTGTCCGCCCGTCTTGGCGACCGCATGAATGAGGAACCGGCGGCACTCTTCGGCCAGTTTGGGAAGCTCGGATTCCGGCAACCGGCGCAGATCGGTCGGCGAGTTGATGGCGTCGAGCAGTTCGTAGCGTTCGTCGGTACTTGTGGCAGCACTCATGGTGTTACTGTCGTTGTCTCCTCAAAAAAACCAGCCCTGATTGGCTGATAATCAGCACAAGGCCCGCAGTTAACTGTTTGACCAATCAGTAAGTCAACGGTTTTTTTGGATTGGGGATTGTAAAGTTTCACGCACACTTGAAACCACTAGGGATTTCAGTATGTTAAAATGCCTAAATCAGGGCATCCCAAACACAGTTTATCCACATCTGTAGGGGAATTATTGGGGATAAGGTGGCAATCGTGTGGAGAAGCGGCTTCAGGAAACCCACTTCACGAACTGGTCGAAAAGGGGCGGAGCAAAACGCTGAAGCTGATGAAGGGCACGGGTTTCCGGGGTGACCAAGATAAGGAACTCTTCCTTGCCGATGCCCTCCAAAAGCCCAGTGACCACGGCGTCTACGGGAGCGAGACCAAATTTTTCCATTGATTTTGGCCTGTGCTTCAAGCCGGCGACGAGTGTGGTGTCGGTGCCAGGCGGACAGAGAACCTGGAACTTGATGCCGTAATCAAGGTTTTCGCTGGCGAGCGACTCGGTAAGATTGATTACGGCGAACTTCGTCGCTGCATAGACGGCGAACTCGCGGAAAGCATGCAGGCCGAGCACGCTTGCCACCGTAATAATGCGTCCCTGCCGCCGTTCGCGCATGGAGGGGAGCACGGCCCGGATCGCGTTTGCCGTACCGGTTACATTGATCGATACGAGGCGGTCGATCTCGTCCGGCGTCAACTCCAAAAACGGACCGGCCTCCATAACACCGGCTGACGCAAGCAGGATATCCACGGGCCCCATTTCGCCGTCTACGCTTTTTACCGCAGCCTCGACTGATTCTGCCTGGGCCACATCCAAAGTGCGCGTCACAACGCGTTCAGGTTGCCGGAACCGTTCCCGGGACTGTTCCAGTGCGGCAGCATTCACATCCAGCAGTGCCATCCGTGCACCGCGGGCTTCCAGTGCCACAGCGGCGGCCAGTCCGATGCCGCTTGCACCGCCTGTGACAATGATATTCTGGTCCTGAAAGGAAGCTGCGCCGCTTTTGCCCATAATACACGTACGGCCTTCATTCCGGGGCCGTGTGTGTATTGTGCCGGACTGCGCGGATGGTGTCTACCGCAAAGGCCGGTATCAGTGTCCAAGCCGCGTACGGAGCAATTCGGCGAGCGCCTGCATGGCATCTACCGTTGTGAATATGCCGACCAGCTTGCCATTCTGCGTAACGATGGCGGATCCCACCTTCAGTTCGGCCATCTCCGATGCCACCTGATCCAGCGGCGACTCTGCATCGACGGTGAACGCCTGCTCGCGTACTACGTCATCCACAACGAGTGTACTTGCATCCAGATCCCGCAGACCCTGAACAAACTTGATATCACGGTCGGTGAGGATCCCGGTAAATTTCCCGCCCTTCAGCACTGGCAGGTGCCGGATGCGGTTGGCGTGCATGATCTCCTCGGCTTTGACGATCTTCTGGTCATGGCCGATCGTGATGGGACTGGTGGTCATGTATTTGTGTACGGGTGGTATGCCCTTGCTCATGCGGGACTCCTTCTGACCGGCTTTATTAGCCGGGCACACGGCCAATGGGTATGACGTTGCTCAGGACGTCCGGCGTTGCCCGTGCCAGGGAGGAAAGGTAGGAATATCCACCATGCGTATAGCTGTAACCGGCGGGACCGGGTTTATCGGGAAAGTGGTGGTCAAACGGCTCCTCGATGCGGGACTTGAAACGGTGGTCCTTTCCCGTGATCCAGTGAAAGCCGCATTCCAGATGGACCGCCGCGTCCGGTGTGCGCCGTGGTCAGCGTCCATGAGCCCGGAAGAACTGGCCGAGGCTATAGAAGGCTGCGCCGCCATCGTTCATCTTGCCGGTGAAAACGTAGGTGCGGGCCGCTGGACCGAAAGCCGCAAACGGGCGCTGGTTGAAAGCCGCACTATTGGCACGCAGACACTGGTCCAGGCGATATCGAGGATGAACGAAAAACCCAGGACTTTTGTAGCGGCCTCAGCGGTCGGTTTTTATGGCGACCGTGGTGATGAACTCCTGGATGAGTCCAGCGCGCCGGGTGCGGGGTTCCTGACGGACCTCTGTATCGCCTGGGAGGCGGCCGCCCGGCAAGCAGAAAAACTGGGCGTCCGAGTCGTTAGCTTGAGGATTGGCATGGCGGTGGGTCGTGGCGGCGGAGCGCTGGAGAAGATGGCGCTCCCGTTCAGGATGTTTGCAGGTGGACACATCGGGTCCGGGAACCAGTGGGTTCCGTGGGTTCATGTGGAGGACGTGGCCGGTCTCGTCATGTTTGCCTTGAACAACGCAGGTGCACCTTCTGTGATGAATGTCTGTGCGCCAGAGCCAGTACAGCTCAAGACCTTCTGCCGGGAACTGGGCCGCGTCATGAACCGGCCTTCCTGGTTTCCGGTTCCTGGTTTTGTCCTCAAGACAGCGCTGGGCGAGCAGTCCACCATCGTGCTCTCCAGCACCCGGGCGGAACCGAAGGCTGCGCTTTCTGCCGGCTATACCTTCCGGTTTCCCGACGTCTCCTCGGCATTGAGGGAAGCGGTCAGTTAAGCACTGACTCTCATGTCACATCCTGCGTTCTGTGCTATATGCCCTCCATCTATGACCCTTCAGAGGCGCCTCACCCATGCCGCGGCCAGTATCCCCGTCGTGGGCCACGCCCTGAGCGAGCGGCTTGTAGGGGCAAGGCACCGGGCCGATGAGCGCGTTATCGCCCTGGCCGATGATGGTCATCCGGTTGCATTGCACAGGATCCGGCCCGAAGGTGAAACAAAAGGCCGGCCGGTCATTCTCTGCCACGGGATCGCCTGCAACCGCTATTTCTTCGATCACCACCCGGAGCGCTCTTTTGCCCGGTCATTGGCGAGGGAAGGGCGGGACGTCTGGATTCTTGAAATGCGCGGTCATGGCCACTCCCGACGCGCAAGCCGCGTGGAAACCATTCTTCGCCATCAATGGCAATTTGATGATTACGTAATGGGCGATCTGCCGGCGGCGATCCGTACCGTGCAGGAGCGGACTGGCGCAGACCGTGTGGACTGGATCGGCCACTCGATGGGCGGGATGGTGATGTACGCTTATCTCATGACCCATCCTGGCGAGGATGTAGGCACGGTTGTGGCGCTGGGTTCGCCGACTTTCATCGACAACCGGTTCTGGTTCTGGCAGGTTGCCGCCGCCATTCAGCCGTTTACACGGTTTATTCCGAATTACCCGGTACGGTTCATTGCCTGGGCGGCAGCGCCGTTTATTCTGGCCCTGCACCCGTTTATTCCAAATCCGTTCTATACGAGCGGAAACATGCGTGCTCGTGATGCAGCCCGCCTGTTTCAGAACGTCCTCGATGACGTGTCGAACGAGGAGTTTCGTGTTGGGGCGACCTTTATCCGTCGCAAGGGTTTCAGGTCACCCAGCCTGAAACTGAACTACGCCGCGAGTTTCGACCGTGTGCGCCGTCCACTGCTTGTCGTCGCTGCCGCTCATGATGTGCTCGCACCGCCCCGGGACGTTTACGCCGCCTATGACCGTTCGGCTTCCGCAGACAAGCGATATGTGAACCTGGGCCGCCGTGAAGGTTACAGTGCCGACTATGGGCATGTGGACCTGGTGATGGGGAAAAGGGCCCTTGAGGAAGTCCTTCCCATCGTTACTGAGTGGCTGCAGAGACATGATCCCAGATGACCCACGGTTAATAAATTTTCACCCGGGCTGTAAACCTATTTTAACGAGAACAGCGGTATGGTTGCGGCCTGAAGGGATTGTCCCCTAAAATGCGCCTTGCTCCGGAACGCATGAAACCAAGACTCACCTGGACATTGCAGGCGGTTTGCCTGCTCCTCTTCACCCCGGCTGCCTGGGCGGACGAATTCTCATTCGACGAGAGCGAAAGCCTTCCAATCGTTCGTGGCGAGAATGAAAGCAGTGCCCGAGACGCCGGTGGGCTGATCGAGATCCGCTACAATCCTCCCGACGGACTCCAGTTTGAAGAACGCGTGAACCGTGTCGTTGGCAGCGATTACGGTGAGCGGGGCATGCGGATCGACACCTTTTCAGCCGTTAATCACCAGAAAGTCCGTAAGATGGATGGGGCCTATGAGGTGCTGATGACAATCCAGCGGCTCGGGGCAAGCCTCAATGGCAAGCCGCTCCAGAATCCCTTTCTGGAAGCAATGAAGGGCGTGAAGCTCGTTTACCGGATTGGTGATGCACCGGGCGGGCATGTCATGGCGCACGGTATCAGTGGTATCGATAAGGTGGCGGAAAACCTTCGGGCGGGGCTCCCCAAGGGGAAGCCGCCTCCGGTGGAAGAGGAAGCGCTTCAGAGCGAGATAATGGAAAAACGGGAGATGACTGACTGGAATGCCCGTTATGGTTCCTGGCACAACCAGTATTTCGTGCCGGGCAAGGTCTATTACCAGATCGGAACCTACACACTGGAGCCGGGCCTGTTTATCCGGTACGGAATTGCGGCCAAGGTCGTGCCCGGCGTGAGCTGTCATGGCGGAGACTCGGAACAGAGTTGCATTCGTATCCGCTATGACCTCGGAACGGAGCCGGAACTGGTCGAAAAGGCCCGCAAGGCATCCATCCGGCACGCGATGGAGTTCCTGAAGCATGGCGATGTGGTTGGCGGCCAGATCGAAGGATACATGGAGCGGACTATCGACCCCCGTACGCTGATGATCTATGGCGAACTGCACAAAAAGACGATTCTTTTTCCGCTGTCGGTTGATGAGGGTGAAGTCATACGGGTTCGCCGCATTGAACGGGTCGAATATACCTATCGCTACGATCACATGCCTTCCGGCCTGTCGCAGGTCGCCTCATCCCCCAACTGAACTGCCGGGCTTGCCCGGCACTCTTCCCGTCACTAGAACAGCGGATGCCGGGGCCGGCCCGACACCCTGAATTGTGCGATTGGAGCCGGTGCCCGCAGGGGAAATCCGTCCATGCCCGACCCAAAAGCATCGGCTCCTTCAGGTTCCACCACCAAGGGGAAAACCAGATTGGTGTCCAAAGGCAGCCGCAAGACCCTCAAGCACAATGTCCTGGTAACCGGCGCAACCTCGACGATCGGCCGCCAGCTTGTCGTCAAACTCATCCATGACCCTAACGTGGATAAGGTTTGGGCCTTTTCGCGCCGAGAGCGGCCGTACTATTTCAGCGATCTGCCGTCTGACCGGTTTACGTTTCACCGGGTTGCTCCGCTCAACGTCAGGCGTTTGCAGGAAATATGCACATCACCGGAGTTCCAGGCAGCCAACATTGACACGATCGTCCATCTGGGCTTCCAGGTCGGCTATTCGGGCGATCTCGACACCGTGCGTGACTACAATATCAAGGGAACGCAGAACCTTCTCAATCTGGCACTTGAGCAGCCGAGCATCCGGAAGTTCATTTTCCTGTCATCGGCCAAGGTGTTCCGCCTGCATGAGAACGAGCCGGTCGTACTGACCGAATCGAGTGAACTGGATCTCAGCATCCGCGACGAGCCGTATGTAAAGGATCTGATCGAGGCGGATATCCTCTGTCAGCATGAAATCTCGCGTCGCAAGCTCCAGATGCTGATCCTCAGGCCGTCGTATGTCATCGGACGGAATGTGCATAGCTTCTTCAGCTACTATTTCGATTCACCGCTCCTGTTGCGGGTGATGAACCACAATCCCATGGTCAATCTCGTCCACTCGGGCGATGTGATACGCGCGATCCGCATGTCGGTTGCGTCGGAGACCAGCGGGGTGCTCAACATCGTGGGGCGGGAGACCCTGCACCTCAAGGATTTCATCGCGTTGACCAAGCTGCCGACGCTTTCGGTCCCTGAGCGTGTGATCGAGCCGGCATGGCAGGCGGTGCGCCGTCTCCGGTTTAACCGTCATCCATTCCCGTTCCGGGCCGCCCGCCCGCTCACCCACCACATGCTGCTCTCGGGCGTCCGCGCCAAGGAAGAGATCGGCTACGAGCCGGAGCATCACGTCAAGTTTGATGCGCGGCCCTGATCGAAAGGCACCCGGAAAGAAACACGATATGGACGCTGCCGAAACCAGGGAAATCATTAGCCAGAGCCGTACCCGGGCGGAGGAGGCCCGTGATCGCCTCGAGAAGCTCCGGAGGGGGCTTTGACATCGCTCTCCGGTTGAAGGAAGTCGCGGACGTTGACCGGAAATCCCTCGAAGCCGGATTCTGGGATGACGCCAAGGCCGCCCAGTCGGTAATGAAAGTCCGGACGCGGGCGCTCGAGGTTATTGAACCGTTCCAGGCAGCCGAGAGAGACATGGCCGAGATCGGCGACTTCCTGGAGCTTCTGAAGTCCGAGTCCGATCCGGATCTGGCCGCTGAACTTCGCAGCAAGCTCGATGCAATGGAGAAAACGCTCGGCGCGCTGGAGTTCCGGCGCATGCTGTCAGGTGAGGCCGACCCGAACAATGCGATCCTGTCGATCAATGCCGGATCGGGCGGGACCGAGGCGCAGGACTGGGCGGAGATGCTGTACCGGATGTACCTCCGGTATTGCGAGCGACGGGGCTGGAAAGTGGAACTGGTCGAGGAAACCCCTGGTGAAGAGGCAGGCATCAAGAGCGCCACGGTCAATGTGATCGGTGAATACGCATACGGCTATTTGAAGGCCGAGGCTGGAGTCCATCGGCTCGTCCGGATATCGCCGTTTGATGCCAACAAGCGGCGGCACACGTCGTTTGCCGCCGTAAACGTGATCCCCGAACTCGACGACTCCATCGAGATCGAGATTCAGGACAAGGATTTGCGTGTGGATACATTCCGGGCGGGCGGGGCAGGCGGCCAGCACCAGAACAAGACCGATTCTGCTGTCCGGTACACACATATTCCGACGGGGACCAGCGTCGTCTGCCGCAGTGAGCGGTCCCAGATCCAGAACCGGGCTGTCGGCCTGAAGATCCTGAAGGCGAAGCTGTATGACCTTGAGATGCAGAAACGTAATGCCGAAAGGGACAAGGCGGCAGCGCAGAAGAAGGAAAATGCCTGGGGGTCGCAGATCCGGAGTTATGTTCTTCAGCCCTACCGGATGGTGAAGGACCTGCGTACTGGCGTCACGGCCGGAAACCCGCAGGCAGTCCTTGATGGGGATCTGGACGAGTTTATCACCGCCTTTCTGCTTGGCATCAGGCGGGAAGGTGCGGGTCAGGATGTGGGCGACGAGGAGTAGCCGGTTTGCTGGTGAACGGCCTTTCTCCGGCCTGCTTGCCTTGTAAAGGGGTATCTCAATTCCCCCTTGATTTGGTTTGGTTCGGGAGTGCATATTGCGCCCGCATCCGGCGGCCCGTCCCGAAATCAGGACGGCCAACCGCAAGTGGGCCGGGAGCACAGGAGCAATCACCAGATGGCAGACAAAGGTAACAAGTACGAAGATAACGTCTCCGGCCAGTTTTATGTGGATAAGGAATGCATTGACTGCAACGCCTGCAACCAGACGGCCCCTGATTTTTTCTCGTCGCCTGAAGGCGGCGGTTACAGCTTTGTGATGAAGCAGCCGACGAACGAGGACGAGATTGCCATCTGTATGGAAGCCCTCGAAGGCTGTCCGGTCGAGGCAATCGGCTGCGACGGCGACAAGTAGTTGTCAGCCCGGCAGGGCTTTGTGCATTTCGCTACTGCCACTTGGCCAGTTGAGCCCGCTCCCCGCCGGGGGCGGGCTTTTCGTCTGTCTGGACGTGGCGGACGGAACATTCCGTGAAGCCAGACCCGGGCAGGCTGCTGAAAGAGCGGGCGGCAGACCTGGGTTTCGCCATTACGGGTAGTGCATCGGTCTTACCGGTGCCGGGTGCCGAAGCCTTCACATCCTGGATTGAGCGTGGCCTGCACGGTTCGATGGACTATCTGGCCCAACGGGCAGCCGACCGTCTGGACCCGGCACGTCTTCTTTCTGGTGCCAGAAGTGTGTTCATGGCTGCCGTGAACTATGCCCGCGGCGAGCCACTATCTCCACAGTTGGGCATGGGCCAGGTGGCACGCTACGCCTGGGGACGCGACTACCACAATATCGTCGGCAAGCGGCTGAAGAAACTCCAGCGGTTCGCCCTCAATGAACTGGGTATGGAAACCTACCGGTGCGTCGACTCCGGGCCGCTTCTGGAGCGGCAATACGCTGCCGAGGCGGGGCTTGGATGGGCTGGCCGGCATACGCTGCTCATCAACCCGGACATGGGAAGCTGGCTGCTGCTCGGAGGGATGATCGTTGACCGCGAGCTGGAACCGGATATCCCGGGCACAGATGCCTGCGGCTCCTGCCGCTTGTGCATAGATGCCTGCCCCACCCAGGCGATCAGTTTCAAGCGGCGCGAGGTCGATGCCCGCCGGTGTATTTCCTATCTGACGATCGAAAGCCGTGTAGCTTTGCCCCGTGACCTCAGGGCCGGCATCGGGTCGTGGATATTCGGTTGTGACGTTTGCCAGGAAGTCTGTCCGCATAACCGCAATACAGCGTGCTCGGCCGATCCCGCCTTTTCGCCGGATGACCGGAATGCGGTGATCAGCCTGGAATCGGTTCTATCAGCCAGTGACGATGAACTCCGGGCCCGTTTCCATGCGACACCGCTTGCGCGCCCCGGTCCGGCTGGATTGCGCCGGAACGCACTTGTCGTCGCGGGCAACCAGAAAGTGGAGGGCCTCGCGCCGCTGATCCGCATGCTGGCAGGCGATGCCGATCCGCTCATTCGGGGGCAGGCCGTCTGGGCACTCGGCCAGATGGGCGATATGAGTACAGTCGAGAAGCTCCGCAGCGACCCCGATGCCGGCGTACGGGATGAGGCGGAGGCGTTGCTGAGCAGGCGCTAAAGTCATTCCCAAATCCTGCCGCATAGAAAGGTAAGATCTGTGAAGTTCGATCCTCCCCTCATCAAGGGGACACTGATCAAGCGGTACAAACGGTTTCTGGCTGATGTGGAGCTGGAAACAGGCGAGAAAGTAGTGGCTCATGTGCCGAACTCCGGCTCGATGAAGGGGTGTGCCGAACCGGGCTGGCCGGTGGCCCTGACGTTCAACGCGGATCCGGAACGAAAGCTCAAATACACCCTCGAACTGGTGAAGTCGGGAAAATTCTGGATCGGTGCCAATACGATGCGTCCCAACCGGCTTGCCGAGGAGGCGATCACGGGCGGGGTTATCAGGGAACTCGCTGGTTTCACAACGATTCGCCGGGAGGTCAAGTATGGAAAGAACTCGCGAGTGGATCTGCTGCTGGAAGACCCCAAAAAGGGGACCGTTTATGTTGAGGTGAAAAACGTCACCATGCCGGGCGGTGACGGATCGGCGGCGTTTCCGGATGCTGTTACCGAGCGGGGGCTCAAGCATCTGGAGGAACTGGCAGCAGTTATCTCAAGGGGGACAAGGGCGGCGATGCTCTACTGGGTGAATCGCGGGGATGCGGACTTTGTCAGGGCTGCACATGAAATCGACACCGCTTATGCGAGAGGTCTCAAGAAGGCTGTCAGCCGTGGGGTGGAGGTCTATGCCATCCGGGCGGAGGTGTCGCTCGCGGGGATCAGGCCCGGCACGCAAATAAAGGTCGAAATATGAGCCGTTTTCGCAGTTTTCGACGTTCGGTGCTATGGATCACTTCCTTGTAGTGCGGCATTGACCTAGGAAAGAAGGAATGAATAACCTAGACCCCACGAACGGGTGTCAAGGGACATCTAGATTCTTGAGGATGGGCGAACCGCCGGGTGGCCGGCAGCCTGTCCATGGAGGGGCCGCGGGGAGCGGATAGCATGAACCAGTTTTCCTTGTACTTTCGCCGGGGAGCGATTGCGATTGCGTTAGGGCTTCTGCCCGTTTCCGGTTTGGTTCGGCAGGCTGGGGCCCAGGATGCCCCGGCCGCCGCCGAAGAGGCACCTGCTGAAAGCACTGAAGCTGCACAGGCGGAGGCACATGCCGCTGACGCCACTCCAGCGGAAGAAGCCCCAAGTTACAGCGGTGCTGAAGGTACCAAGTCTGAGATTGTTATCGAGAAGGCAATCATCGAACTGGACCAGGGCAATCCAAAGGAAGCTCTCCGGCTGGTCGAGGAAGCACTGGCGCTGAAACCCGATGAGCCCGGACTTCTCCGCCTGAAGGGCGTGGCGCTGAATGCGCTGAACAAGCCGCGCGATGCGGCAAAGGTTCTCTCGGGAATTACCGAATCACACCCGGACTACAAGGCCCACTATACGCCGCTGGGCAGCGCCTACCTGAAGCAGGAACAGTGCGACCTTGCGGTGCCGGCATTCCGCAAGGGGGCTGATGCTGATCCGACGGATGGCGTGGCCCGGTATGGTATCGGTATCTGCCAGTTCCAGAAGGGCGAATACAAGGATGCGACCCAGTGGTTCGAGCAGTCGGCAGCTCTCGGGACCAATCGCAACGCTTCTGAATACTTCCGCGCCCTTTCGTTCTACCGGATGGAAGAAAAAGACCAGGCGCGGACCGGCTTCCAGGCCCTTGTTGACCGCGCTCCTGATTCCACGCACGGAAAGGAAGCGAAGAAATATATCGCCCGGATAGACGGCGGCGAGGCCGAAGGCGATGAGGATTTCAAACTGGTCCCGTCGCTGGCGGTCGGATGGTCGTTCGATTCCAACGTCGGCCTTACGCCGGATGGAGAACTCCTCCCGACCTTCCTGAAGAAGAAGGGCGATAACCGGCTGGAACTGTCGCTGGGGCTGGACATCACAACGAAGATCAGCGACCAGTTCCGGCTGTCAGGGTCGCTCAGCAACGCCGAAAACTCGTACTTGAACAACACCGACTATAACCAGGGTGTTACGAACGCGCTTATTTACGGAACGTTCGAGACCGGCGCGAAGGATGAGGAAGTGGGCGTTACACTGGCCTACGACTACACGTGGTTCCGTCTTGGCCGTTACATGGGCATCAAGACCGCTCTGGCTGATACCGATGGCGATGGTGTCATCGGTAGCGCAGGCGACGACCCGACACCCCGCAAATGGGGTATCCGGTACGGTACCTTCAGCCACAGCCACAATTTCGTTCTGGCAGGCTACAAGCGGATGCAGGAGTGGACATTCGACCTGCGCGGCACCATGGGATGGGAGCGTTACCCGTCGGAGCAGATCGCTCCGTTCCTCAATAATGGCGCTGCGCCCAATAACCGCGAATCGATGAATCTGGGACTGAGTGCAGGTGGCACCTATGCAACCAAGACCTGGATGGCCGGGACCGACCTTGGGCTTGCCAACCGGAATGCCAAGTCGTCGCAGTATTCGTATCTGGGACTTCGCTGGAACACGAACGCGCAGTACCTGCCCACCAAGAAAATTGCGCTTCGCAACGGCACCCGCCTCAGCTATTCGGTCCACGGTGCTTCGGACGCGGCCTACTGCGGACTGGCAGGTGGACCGCCGAATACCAGCCCTTGTCCGGTCGATTCCGAGCGTAAGGATTTCTCGTTTACCTGGACTCCGGAAATCGCATTTAAAGTGAGCGAAATTACGGAATTCTATATGAACTATGCGCTAGAATTGCGTACCTCGTCGCTGGCGTCGTTTGAGTATGACCGTCAGATGATTGGGGCCGGAGCCCGGGTCCGCTGGGAGTAACCCCAAGGTGGATTTGCGGTAACTAGTTGAAATCAGGGGTATTCCGGTTTGTTTTGGGTGAGGTTTTAGAGGCCGGATGTTTCAGGGAGTAACAGCGATGAAGAAATGGATCAGTGGACTTGCGATGGTAATTCTGGCCGGGTGGGTTTCCTCCGCTAGTGCAAATCAGGCTGGCAAGGTGACGCAAATCACGGGCCAGGTGACGATTACCCGTGCAAGCGGCGAACCGGTCTCTCTGCGTGTCTATGAGCCGGTGATGGAGGGAGACACCCTGCAGACCGGCGCAGATGGCCGGGTGAAGGTCATGCTGAGCGATGACAGCGTGATTACGCTCTCCCCCAACTCCAAGCTGGTCGTCCGGACGCAGACATTTACCCGTGCTCCGGCCCGCCGCGAGAGCTTTATGGAGCTGATGCAGGGCCGTGTGCGCGCTGCCGTGGCCCGGTACACCGCCAACTACCAGAGCACGTTCAAGATCAAGACCCCTACGGCCGTCGCAGGTGTGCGTGGCTCGATCCAGGTGGTCGGTACTGGAACCCCGGAGTTCATGGCCTGTGTTGAAGGCCCTTGTACCTACGGCCCTCCGGGCAGTGAGGTGACACTCCAGAGCGGACAGATTTCGTTCATGCAGGGTGGCGCCCCGACAGAGCCGCGTGAGCCGTCGCTCGAAGAACTGGCGGCGCTCATCAACAGCACCACGATGGCCAATAACGGTGGCGATGACGGCGACGATCTGCCGGGTGCCGATGACACGGATGGCGGTGGCGATGCCGAAGGCGGCGAGTTCGGGGCCCTCAACCTGATGGTTGTATTTAGCCGCGACCAGCCGCGCATTGATCTGGAACCTGCCGGCGGTGGCCGCGGGCGGGCCCGTGTGCGTATCGACGTGCCGTTCCGTCCCTGATTGCCGCTGGACAGTGGATCAAGGCTTCAGGCCCGGCGGTTATTGCCGGGCCTGAATACTTTTTAAGGTGACGGGCCGTTGCCTCCTCCCGAGGGTTCGCCCTATAAAATCTGCACAACCCGTTTTCAGGAAAAGAGGTAACTCAAGGTGAAAAACACACTGCTTGCTGCTGCTTTGTCGGCTGCCGTGATCGTTCCCCAACTGGCATTCGCCCAGACATCGAAAAAGCTTCCCACGGGCGGCCCCACTGTCGAGATTGAAACCCGGCTGGGCAAGATCACCTGTCATCTGTTCCCCAAGCAGGCGCCCAAGACGGTCGAGAACTTCATCGGTCTCGCTACCGGCAAGAAGGAATGGACCGATCCACGCACCCAGAAGCCGGTGAAAGGCAAATCCCTATACGAGGGCACGCTTTTCCACCGCGTGATCCGCGACTTCATGATCCAGGGCGGCGATCCGCTCGGCACCGGGACTGGCGGGCCTGGTTACAGGTTTGAGGACGAGTTCAGCCCGGACCTTACGTTCGACCGCCCGGGTTTGCTTGCCATGGCGAACTCCGGCCCCGGCACCAACGGCTCGCAGTTCTTTATCACGGTGAAGGCGACGCCGTGGCTGAACAACCGCCATACGATCTTCGGTGATTGTACCGATCCGGCAAGCCAGGCTACAACCGACAAGATTTCGGTCGAGCCAACGGCCCCCGGCGACCGGCCCCTTGAGCCCGTCATTATCAACAAGATCCGCGTGATCGAGCCAAAAAAAGAGAAAAAGTAGGGGATCTCCCGTAGCGGATAAGTCCCTGACGTGACTGGAAGGGGAAGGGCAGGCCGCCGGGTAAGCCCTGCCTTTCCCGCCGTTCCGCTTTCTTTCGCGGTCCAGCTACACTGGAGCCATGCAGGGGAAGAAACTGGTCCGGCGGCTTGAGAAAGGCGTCCCGCGGGTGGGCGTCATCGGCCTGGGCTACGTCGGTTTGCCGCTTGCGCTGGAGTTTGTCCGCGGGGGCTGCCGTGTTACCGGTATTGACACGGATACAGCCAAGGTCAGGCGGATCAACGCCGGACGTTCGACGGTAGTGGATGTCGCCGACCGCGAAGTCCGGGAGGCACGCCAGTCAGGGCGGTTCGAGGTGTCGGCGGACTACCGGGATCTCGCCCGGTGTGATGGCATTTCCATCGCGGTGCCGACGCCGCTCCGGAAATCCCGCGATCCCGATATTTCATACATCCAGGGGGCTGTTGAAAAGCTGGTGCCGCTGCTGACAAAGGGCCAGGTGATCGTGCTGGAAAGCACCACCTATCCCGGTACCACGCGGGAGATCATCGTCCCGGCGGTAGAGGCAGCTGGCTTCAAGGTGGGGCGCGACATTTTTGTCGCCTTTTCTCCAGAGCGGGTCGATCCGGGGAACAAGGTCTGGAAGATCCGCAACACGCCCAAGGTTGTGGGCGGCGCAACGCCGGCCTGCACGCTGGCCGCCGCGGCACTTTACCGGCGCGCCGTGGACCAGGTGGTGACAGTGGGGTCCTCAGACGAGGCCGAGATGGTCAAGATGCTCGAAAATACCTTCCGGGCGGTGAACATCGGCCTTGTGAACGAGCTGATGCTCATGTGCGACCGGATGGATATCAATATCTGGAACGTGGTGAACGCGGCCAAAACCAAGCCCTTCGGCTTCATGCCGTTTTATCCGGGGCCCGGCATCGGCGGCCACTGCATTCCGCTCGATCCCGTGTATCTTGCCTGGAAGGCGAAGATGTTCAGCCACTACAACCGCTTCATCGAGCTAGCGACCGACATCAATGGCAACATGCCGCGCTTCGTGGTGAACCGGACGGCACGGATGCTGTCACGGCGGTCACGGAAGGCTCTAAATGGCGCGAAAATCCTTGTACTTGGCCTCGCCTACAAGCCGGACGTGGATGACCTCCGTGAATCGCCCGGCCTCGAAATCCTGAAACTGCTGGAACTGGAAGGGGCGCATGTCAGTTACAGCGACCCGCATATTCCGGAGTTTTCGGAGGGCGATCGTACCCTGAAGTCCGTGCCGCTCACCCCGGCCCGCCTCAAGGGGTTCGATGCCGCCGTACTGGTGACGGCTCACCGGAAGTTCAACTACCCGCTGCTCGTCCGCAACCTGAAGCTGATCCTCGACTGCCGAGGAGCCATCGGCGCACTGCTCCCCAAGGTGAAAACCGTGGAGGCATTGTAACCCTCTCACCCGATCTTCATCACCTCGCGGACTTCCTTCAGTGTGGAGCGGGCGACGTCGGCGGCTTTCTCCGAGCCGTCTGCGATGATCTTCTCGATGACGGCGGGGTTGTCCAGAAGGGCCTTCCGCTTCTGGCGGACAGGTTCGAGTGTGCGGTTCAGGTTTCCCGCGAGCAGCATCTTGCAGTCCATGCAGCCCCACCTGGCTCCACGGCAGTTGGCGGCGACGGTGGCGCACTCGTCCCTTGACGAATAGAGCTCGTGCCAGGAGTAGACGTTGCAGTCGTTAGGTTCGCCGGGATCGGTGAGCCGCTGGCGCTTTTCGTCTGTTTTCATGGGCTTGAGCTTGGCCGTCACCTCGTCGGCTGAATCCGACAGCATCACGGCGTTTCCATAGCTCTTGGACATCTTCCGGCCGTCGAGACCGAGCAGCTTTGGAACAGGAGTCAGTTTTGCCACCGGCTCCGGGAAAACCGGCTTGCCGCCCTTGCCAGGGTAGAGCGCGTTGAACTTGCGGGTGATCTCGCGGCTGATCTCTACATGAGGAAGCTGGTCCTGCCCGACGGGGACCTCGTTGGCCTTGTAGAGAATGATGTCGGCTGTCTGGAGCACGGGGTAGAGGAGGAAGCCGGCGGTCTTGATGTCCTTGGGCACCGACGCCTCGTAAATTCGCTGCCAGGTTTCTTCTGAAAGCAGCGGCTTCGCCCGGTCCAGAATCCGGTGGGTCACATCCAGTTCGCGGACAAACTCGCCCTCGGACAGCTTTTTGAGATCTGTCTCCAGTGCTTCGCACTGTGTGCCATCCACCTTACGCCCTTTCAGTTCTTTCAGTGCCTTCTGGAGAAGCGGTGGCGATACCCGCGACCTGTTCAGTTCGGCAAGCTGCTCCTTGTAGGTCGGATTGTTCTCCAGCATGGAGACGCCGGTAATCATGGAAAGGAGGAGAAACAGCTCGGCAGTTTCCTTGATCCGCGATTGAACGAAAATGACCGACTTTGACGGATCGACGCCACAGGCGATCCAGTCGGCAACGTTCTCGCGTACGATGGGAGTGACTTCATGGATATTTTCATACTCGGTCGTGAGCATGTGCCAGTCGGCCGAGAAAAAGAAGCATTCCGCACCGGACTTCTGGAGTTCGACCCAGTTCTTGAGCACGCCTTCCCAGTGGCCGATATGCAGCAGTCCGGTGGGGCGCATGCCGGAAAGGACTCTCAAGCGGGGGTTCTCCTTTTCAGCTCGTCACGGCGCCGACCATGTGGAACAGCGCGTTCAGCGAATAGCCCGTCAATAGCGGCGCAAGGTAGGAAAGCGGCACGATGATGAGATACGACAGGACGGGTGTGAAAAAAATGAGCGCCAGCAGCACGAACGGCAAGTAGGGCCGTATCTCCCGGTAACGCATCTGCGCTTCCAGCGGTAGCAGGTTTTCGAGGACGTGGCTGCCGTCCAGCGGGAAGATCGGGATCAGGTTGAAGAAAGCCAGCGCAAAGTTGAGGAAGACCAGCAGCGAAAGCGCCCCGGCCAGCGCGGCGAACAGGTCCACGCCTCCGGACGCCGCCTGAAGCAGGTTCCCGTGGGCCATTGTGAGGCCCCGGAGTCCAAGACCCGCCAGCATGGCGATGACGATGTTCGATGCCGGCCCGGCCATCGAAACAAGGATTTCGTCCCGGCGGGGCTTCTTGAACCGGCTCGGGTTCACCGGTACGGGTTTGGCCCAGCCGATCGGTGCGAAGAGAATCATGATGGTCCCAAGGAAATCGAGATGGGCCAGCGGATTCAGGGTGAGGCGTCCCATCCGGGCTGCCGTGTCGTCGCCGCTCTTCCATGCCGTCCAGGCATGGGCGAACTCGTGCACCGACAGGGAAAAGATCAGGACGGTCATCCACAGGACAACGGCTGTCATGCTGAAGTTGTCACGGAGCAGCAAAAAGGACTCCTTCCGGCGGGTTTAACTATCACTTCCTTCCCGCCAGTTCCAGCACACGTTCATAGACGTCCCTGCGTGGAAGCCCGTATACGGCAGCGAGCCGCTGGGCGATCTGGCGGGTACCTTCACCCTTGCCGATACCCTCCAGTATCTCCGGGGTAAGGCTCTCCAGCGTGACGGTTTCCGTCTCCCCCGTGAACCCCTCGACGGCAACGGTCACTTCTCCGGGTATGTCGGCGCGAGCGGCAAAATTGCCGTGAAGTTCCTTCAACGTGCCACGCACGATTTCCTCGTGCAGCTTGGTGAGTTCACGGCCGATAACGGCCGGGCGATTGGGACCGAACACAGCCATGCAGTCGGTCAGTGTCTCGACCAGCCGCCTTGGGCTTTCAAAGAAGACGAGCGCTTCCGGCCGGTCCCGGTACCGGGAGAGGGTTCCCCGCCGCTCCTGCTGCGGAGACGGCAGGAAGCCGATCCAGGTGAAGGCTTCGGTTTTGAACGCCGCCACCGAAATGAGCGCCACCGGAGCCGAACCGCCGGGAATGGGGACAATCCGGTGGCCGCCATCGGCGGCCCGGGCCACCAGCCGCTGACCGGGGTCGCTCACCAGCGGGGTGCCGGCATCGGAAATCAGCGCGACGTCGGTCCCGGCATCGAGCGCTGCCAGTATCTCCTCCACGCCCTCGGCCTCGCGTCCCTTGAAATGGGCCTTCAGCGGTGCCCTGGTGCCGATCCGGTGCATCAGCGGCCCCGAGATGCGGGTATCCTCGCAGACGATGAGCCCCACGCTCTTCAGTGTTTCAGCCGCCCGCGGAGTGAGATCTCCCAGGTTCCCGATGGGCGTTGCAACGACAAAAAGCGTGGCCATATGGGATGTCTAGCATGAGGTGGAGCGCAAGGCCCGGTTCTTTAATTGACACAATGTGAAGTAGGGCTATAGGATTCTGCTGCTTTGGTTGGTTTTCACTGTTGGCCAGCCCATGAAGGGAATCCCCATGAAAAACATGGCACAAGTAATCGTTTCACTCGTCTTTGCAGGCTCGCTTGCCCTGTCTATCGGGGCATGTGGGAGCAGCGGGAGCGGCAACTTCCTGACGGGGACTTACCTGGGTGGTTTCGTGGCAGGGGAATCCTATTTCCCTGACAGTGCTGGTCCGGCATCGGCTGGCTTTGAAGCCAGGATCGCTGGGGTTATCCGGCTGGAGATCGCCGGCAACGGCGCTATTACCGGTGCGCTCTATACATTTGCTGATGGTCCCTCCGGAATTATTGACGATCTCGATGAGGACGATGCCGAAGTGTCCGACCAGATTTCCGGATCGGATGTCACGCTCACGATCGAGGTGGACGAGGGCACGGTCGTGGGAGTGGGGACTGTCACCGATGACGGGTTACTGACGCTTTCCCTCAGTATTGAACTGGACGGAGGCGAAGGCATCGGCTTTGCCGGTGCCAAGCTTGTCGAGGATCCGGGCGAGGTTTATATCGCCTGCGGCGGCTACGAATACGGCCGTGATGAATTCAGTGATGTCGGGCTTGCGGCATTCCTGCTGGATGGAGATCAACTGTTTGGTGTGACTGGCGGCATCTTCAGCAGCGTGGCGGAGGCAACAGTCGATCTGGAGGAGTTTGTAGATGAGGGTATCTCCTCCACTGCGCTTCCGCAGGAAAGCATTGGCCCAATCACCTTCAGGGGTGAGGGTGTCAACCAGATTGACGAGTGTGACGACCCGGAGTGCTATGAAATCCAGAGCTTGGTGCTAACGGGCGATCCCGATAATGGTGAAGAGGGCGTCTATGTGGTGATCGAACCGGATGAGGACTGGATGGGCCTTGAAGGGTACGCCGATCACGCAACGAAAAACCTCGCGATCTCCTTCGGAGGTGATACGGAAAACTGCTTTGGTTTTGCCCGCTAGGGGCCGGTTTTATTCGGCGTAGGCCGCCCCATCGGGGCGGCCTTTCCTGTTGCTGCATTACTAGCCAAAACGCCGTTTCACGGTTTCGTAAAATCTGACTCACTGGGTCAAAAGTCCTTGTTTCCGGTCGGGGTATCTCCAATCATGCGGCCCGGCGGGGGCTGGCCATTTTCCAGGCCAGGGAGGCCATAGTGGCCCACATACACAAGGTTCTCATCGTTGAAGACATCCGCTTCCATCAGGCACTCTTGACGGAAATCCTGGGTCCGGCGCACGAAATTCGTGTCGCCTCGGACGGCGAGGAAGGCGTTAGTATCGCCTGCGCGTGGAAACCGGATCTCATTTTCATGGATTTGTCGCTGCCTAGGGTAGATGGGCTCGAAGCGATCCGTCGTGTCCGGGCCAAACTGGGCATCCGGACGCGCATCGTCGCCCTTTCAGCCACCAGCGATCCGGAACGTATCGCCGGGGCGATGGCTGCGGGTGCCGACGCCTGGCTGCCCAAGCCGTTCAATAACCGGACCGTGGGCGACCTGATGCAGAAGTTTGGTGGCACAATTCCGCCCGAGCCTACCGCTCCGGGCGATACCACCGGCGAGGTGACAGGGCCCCGCCGGGTGGCGATGAAGTAAGGCCTACTCTCCGCGTACGAACACGTTTTTCCGCTCTTTCAGAAGATCGTAGAGCATCTCCTGTACGGTGGCGCGGACCTGTTCCTTGAGGCCAGTGACGAGGATTTCGTCTTCCAGGTCTTTTTCGCTGTAGCCCGAGAGGTCGATGGGCTTTCCGAACCGGACGCTCCAGGCGGTGGGAAGAGGTACAAGCCCCAGAGGCCCCAGAAGCGGCCACATGGGCGTGACCGGGAAATAGGAAAACCCGAGAGCCTTCGAGAGCCATCCGCCCCGGCTGATGAGCGGCATGATCTCCTCGGCACCGGTGACGGCCACGGGGACAATGGGTGCCTTTGACCTCACGGCCAGCTTGATGAACCCGCCTCGTCCAAACCGCTGGAGCTGGTAGCGCTGGCGGTAGAGCTTGGCGAGTCCCCTCATGCCTTCGGGGAAGACGCCGACGATCTCGTTCTGGTCCAGCAGCCGGCGGGCATTTTCCTGCGAGGCGCGCACCATCCCGCCGCGGGCGAAGAGCGGGCCCATGAAGAGCGAATTGGAAAAGACGTTATCGATGAGGAATCGGGGGAGCCGCCGTCCCTCGCTGGCACGCAGTATCGCATGCGAGATCATCACCGCGTCGTAGGGCAATGCGCCCGAGTGGTTCGAGACGAGAATGGCCTTTCCCTGATGGGGCACGTTGTCGATGCCGATGGGATTGACCCGGAACCACCGGTCGTAAAGGAAGTCGATGATGGGTTGTATCTGCGTGATGAACGCAGGATCCATGCCGAAATCATCCACGTCGAGCGAACGGTTCCGGAGCTGGAATTCCTCCACCCGCTCGCGCAGGCGGTCGGGCCTCAGGGCGGCGAGCAGGGGTTCTGCAGCCTCCAGCACGCCGGTGATGACGCGATAGCGGACTTGCGGCCGGGCAGGATCGGCAAGACCCGCTGACGCCTCAGTGATTTCATCCATCCGTGCAGCGAGTTCCGAACGGATTTCCCGCTGGGCGGGATCCGAGGCGGTAAGATCCAGAAGGTCCAGCAGTTCGGCCTTCAGGTCGCGGAGCTTTTCCTGCGTGCGTGCGGGCATCGGCTCCGTTACCTTAATGCCGGCCGGGAACAGGGCGGCTTAAGCCGCGGGACCTGCAGCCTGGTCGATCTTCTTGCCGAGCTGGATGAGCTTGGTATCGAGGTCCGAGATCTTCTTGGTCAGGTTTTTTACCTTCTCGGTGAGCTGCTCGTGGTCTTCGCGGGTGGGGAGATTGAGCGCCCGCACAAGATCCTGTGCATTTTCGTCGATGGAGTTTCGTGCCTCGGTGGACAGTTCGAATGCCTTGACGACTGACGAGGTAAACCGCTTGCTCTGCATCAGATCGACGAAAAGCTGGGTGAGCTGTTTTTCATTTTTCTCGCGGATTTCGTCAAACATGTCCTTCAGCGCCATGAATATCTCCTCCGGGGGAACGGCCCCGTCACTCATGTGTCTATAAACCGGGGCGAGGGACGGTTTCAACCGGTTTCTCGGCGGGTTTGGCTTGTCTTTTGGACTCAGCCAGTTTAGACACAGTCTAAATCCAGTCTTTTTACACACCAAGGAGTTTGAAGCATGCCGGGAAAATCGTGGACCCTCACTGCCCTTTCACTGGGAACTGCCGTTCTGGTGCTGGCGCACTGTGCGGGGAAAGACGCCCCACAGGAAGCGGCAAAACCGGCGGTACCGCCAGCGCCACAGGTGAGGCCCCCGGTGACCCAGGGAAAGCCGCTTCGCTGGTTCACGAAGAAGGAACTGGCCGCCATTGCTGCGCGGGATGAGTTTGCGGCGCTGGTGCCATTCGAGCTCCCGCTCGGCCTGCATGACCAGGCGGGAGCAGCTTTCGTTGACCCGGCCCGGCCGATTACGAAGGAAAAGGTTGAGCTGGGTCGCCTGCTCTATTTCGACAAACGTCTTTCGCTGGATAACACGATCTCCTGTGCCACCTGCCATGATCCCAGGCTCGGATGGAGTGACGAGGGGCCGACATCGGTGGGCATCGGCGGCCAGAAGGGAGGCCGGAATGCTCCCACCGTGATGAACACGCTGTTCGTGCAACCGCAGTTCTGGGATGGCCGCGAACCTGATCTGGAAGGTCAGGCCAAGGGCCCGATCACCAACCCCATTGAGATGGGAATGCCTGACCATGCCACGGCCGTGAAGAAGATCGCTGCCATCAAGGGTTACAAGCAGTATTTCGATGCCGCCTATGGGAAGAATGCCAAGGTGACTATCGAGCGAATCGCCGATGCCATCGCCGCCTTCGAACGCACGATCGTGACCGGCAACTCCCCCTTCGATCGCTGGAAGGCGGGAGACGCCTCGGCGATGAACGAGTCGGCAATCCGGGGCGAGAAGCTGTTCCGCGAAAAGGGCCGGTGCACCACCTGCCATGTTGGAGCGGCCTTCAGCGACAACGCCTTCCACAATCTTGGCGTCGGATGCAAAGACGACACCTGCACTGACTGGGGCCGTTATGAGATCAGCAAGGAGGAGAGCGACAGAGGCGCGTTCAAGACGCCCACGCTCCGTAATATCGCGCAGAATCCGCCCTACATGCACGATGGATCTGAAGTGAACCTGCGAACTGTAGTAGATCTCTATAACCGTGGCGGAAACCCCAACAAGTGGCTTTCGCCGCTCATCATTCCGCTGAACCTTACCGGACAGGAAATTGACGACATCGTCGCATTCATGGAGGCACTTACGGGTGAGATCACGCCGGTTGAGGAGCCCGCGAGACTTCCGGAATAGGCCTCATCCGACCCAGGCTTTCATCACCCATCCCAAGGCGGCGCCGCCGGCGATGAGCCAGGTGGAATTGATGTGGAACCGGACCAGTAGGACGATCGACACGGTTGCGATGGCCGCTGTGTAGGGATCGCCCAGCGCTGTACCGGCGAGGGATACCGCGACGGCCAGCATCAGGGCGAGTGAGGCGACTACCACGCCGTCCAGGAAACTGCCCATGAGGCGTGACCCCCGGAGCCTGTGAACCCAGGGGCCAGTGACAGCAACGAAAAAGAAGGCAGGGAGAAAGATCCCCGCAGTGGCTGACAGCGCCGTCAGGAGTGTCCCTGTCCCGGCCTTCGCGCCGAGCACATAACCGATGAAGGTGGCCGTCGTGAACAGGGGACCAGGTGTCAGTTGCCCAATAGCCATGGCATCCAGCAGTTCGTCGCTGGTCATCCAGCCAAGGCGGTTCACCAGTTCATTCTGGATGAAGGCGAACAGTACGTAGCCGCTTCCATAGAGTACGCTTCCGGTCTTGGCGAAGAACCAGAACAGCTTTTCAGGTGTAATGGCGGCGATCGTGGCGGAGCCAGCCATGAGAATTGCCAGCAGGGTGCAGGGAACTGGACTGTTCAGCCGGGAGTCTTGTGAACTTGCCGGCGGCTGTTTGGATCGGAACCCTTCCAGCGCGAGCAGAGCGGTCCCGATCGTGACCAGCAGCAGTATTTCGTTGATGCCTGCGAGGCACATCAGGAACGAAACGGCACCGGCAAGTGCCAGTGTCATGGAGCGGATGGCCGCCCGCCCCATTGCCCAGATTGCCTGCAAGATGACAGCTGCCAGCACCGGTTTTACACCATATAGAATCCATCCGGTTTCAGGCAGATCACCCCAGGTCACGTAGGCAGCCGATAGCCCCAGCACGATCAGGACAGCCGGGATAATGAAGGCAAGACCTGCCACGGCCAGACCGGGCCATCCGGCCCGGTCGTAACCAATGTGGATTGCCATTTCCGTGGAGTTCGGACCGGGGATGAGATTCGTTGCGGCGATGAGGTCCAGAAACCGTCTGTGGGTCATCCAGCCCCGCTGGCGGACTACCTCGTCCTCCATCATGGCAATATGGACGGCCGGACCGCCAAAGGCGGTCGCCCCGAGCCGGAAGAACAGTGCAGCAAGCTCTTTCAGCCGTATGGAGCGGCTGTCGGCATCCAGCGGGCTATCCGGGGGTATGCTTTCCGGGGCACTCATGTCAGGCGACTATAAATGTGGCTGAAACGAAGCGGCCAGCCTTGTGAGGCTGGCCGTTTCGCTTGCTTCATGTCGCGTACTTCAGGCCTTCGCCATGGAGCGTACCTTGTCATCCGGAAGTGTCTGCGGGGCATAGGGGCCCAGCTCCGAGTTGTACTCATAGGCTCCCCGGTAGACAGTAGGGATCTTTTCGAAGTTTCCATGAGCGATGGGCGGCGATGAGGTCTGCCACTCGAGAGTGGTGGATTCCCAGGGGTTATTACCCACCTTCTCGCCACCCTTCAGCGACTTGTAGATATTCCAGAAGAAGATCGCCTGGACCGTACCGAGCGCAATCAAACTGACCGTCATGAACACGTTGATCTCCTGGAGCTGGTAGAGGTGCGGGTAGATCTTCCAGCTGTAGATGCGGCGCTGCATGCCGCCCAGTCCCAGGATGTGCATCGGCATGAACACGAAGTTGTAGAGAATCAGCGTCAGCCAGAAATGCAGCTTGCCAAGCTTCTCGTCCATCTTGCGCCCGAACATCTTCGGAAACCAGAAATAAACCCCGGCGAATACGCCCATCAGCGAGCCGCCGAACAGCACGTAGTGGATGTGCGCGACGATCCAGTAGGTGTCATGGATGTAGAGGTCTACCGGCACGGCGGCCGAGTAGATGCCCGAAAGGCCGCCGATGGCGAACATCCCGACAAAGCCGAGGGCCCAGAGCATCGCCGTCGTGAGACGGAGGGAACCTCCCCAGATCGTGCCGAGCCAGTTGAAGCTTTTCACTGCCGATGGAACCGCAATAAAGAATGTCGTGATGAGGAAGGTCGTCGAGAGTGTTGGGCTCATGCCGGAGGTGAACATGTGGTGACCCCAGACGATGAAGCCGAAACCGGCGATCGAGCAGATCGAATAGATCATCGCCCGGTAGCCGAAGATCGGCTTGCGCGAAAAGACGGCAAGCACGTCGCTCACGATGCCCATCGCCGGAAGAATCATGATGTAAACGGCCGGGTGCGAATAAAACCAGAAGATGTGCTGGAACATCAGCGGCTGGCCGCCGGCGGTATGGACGAAGAAGCTCGCACCGAAGGCCCGGTCCAGAAGCTGCATGGTAAGAGCCGAGGCAAGCACCGGGGTTGCGAACAGCGTCAGGACCGACGTGATGAAGATGGCCCATACAAAGAGCGGCATCCGGAGCAGTGTCATGCCGGGGGCGCGCATCCCCAGGATCGTGGCGAGGTAGTTGATCGCGCCCATGGTCGAGGAGCCACCGAGGATGATCACGGCGAGCACCCAGCCCGTCTGGCCGACGCCTGAATACTGGGCTCCTGCGAGCGGGGGATAGCTGGTCCAGCCGGCGGCGGCAGTACCGCCCGGCAGTACAAGGCCCAGCAGCATGACGAACACGGCCGGGGGAACCAGCCAGTAGGAGAGCATGTTGAGCCGCGGGAAGGCCATGTCCTTGGCACCGATCATGAGCGGAACGACGAAGTTTCCGAAAGCACCCACGAGCGAGGGTATGATGACGCCGAAAATCATGATCGAGGCGTGCATGGTGAGATACTGGTTGTACTTGTCCGGTGTCGAGACGAGCTTGGCAACCAGGCTGCTGTCGGGCCAGGCGAGCTGGAGCCGGATGAGCAGAGCGAATGTGCCTCCCAGCACCACCATGACCATGGTGGTAAAGAGGTACTGGATTCCAATGACCTTGTGGTCGCAGGAGAAGATGTATTTCTCGATGAAGGTCTGCTCGTGGTGGCCTTCGCCGTGGTGTCCGCTGTCGTGCTTGTGATCGCTCATGTGATGTATTCCTGAAAGGGTAAGGTTCTAGAACAGTTCGTCGCTGCCGCCCGATGCCTGTTCGGCCACCCAGGCGTCGTATTCCTCGCCGGTTACCACCTCAAGCCGTCCGGCCATCCGGTAGTGCCCGTTGCCGCACAGTTCGGCGCACACGATCGGGTAGAGGCCTGTCTTGTTCGGCCTGATCCAGATGCGGTTCACATGCCCTGGCATGGCATCCTGCTTGATCCGGAACTCCGGTACCCAGAAGGAATGGATCACGTCGAGCGAGGTGATCTCAAAGACGGTCGTGCGATCTACCGGGATCTTGAGCGGGGTAAGGTTGTCGTATCCCGAGATAAACTCCTTGGGGAAATGGCGGTCCGGTTCTGCCGTCTCGGTAGAATGCATGCCGGTATCAACGATTGGGCGGCTCGCCTCATCAATTTGTTCCCCGCTGCTCTCGGTAATCTCGAAGTTCCAGTTGAACTGGCGGGCCGTCACCTTGATCCGGACATCCGGCTTTTCGGGAATGGCGCGGATTTCGGCATTCAGGAGGTTCTCGCTCCACACCGCCAGCACGATCAGGATCAGCACCGGAATACCGGTCCATATAGCTTCCAGCTTGTTGGATCCGTGGGTATAGACCGGCTTGCGGCCATCGCCCATATCGCGGTACTTGAGGATGAACCAGACCAGCACCACTTCGACACCGATAAAGACGATCATGGTGATCCAGATAATCACCCACATCAGCAGATCGATCTTGTCGGAGGTCTCGGTGATCGAAATAGGGATTAGGTATTCCCAGGAGCAGCCGGTCAGGGTCGCGGCAAGGGCCGCCAGCGCCAGTCCGGTGAGAACGCGCGGTTTCATCAACTTTCCTCTTTCCCTCGTGTCGCAGGGACACCCGGCAGCCCCGGGGACATGACCTGCGTCAGCCCGGAATCCGCCCAGCCACCCGTGCAGCGCCCGCACTCGTAATCCCCGGCAGGTTGCCCTGTCAAGCCGATCCGGCAAGTCCCCCGCCGGTCATGCCCCACCGGGGCGGGTGGAGGAACAACCCTGCTGATTTACATGGGATTCGGACTTAAAGAGGAGAGGATGTCTGGGTTGAAAACCTGCCGACTGTATACATCTGGGAGAGAGATGCCCTTACGCGCCCCGCAGCGCCTCGGCGATGACAGGAAAGAGCGTCTTGAAAGGGTCAATGTCAGGCCGGTGTTTGTAGAACAGGCCGCCCAAGGTCATCAGTGCCCGGCCCACCATCACCGCCTCGGCGGGGATGCGCGTCACGGGGTCGTCCAGAAGCACTCCGGCCATCTCCTCGGCCTGCCCTATCATCTTTTCCGTGTCCCACATGGATGATTTTCCCGCCATGAGTCCCGACAGGAGATCGCGCACGGGTTTCACCAGATGCCCGAGATCGCCCGACCGGGTGCGGAATCCCAGTTCGCCGATGATGCGGGCCGCCTCGTCATCCTTGCCGCCGGCGAATGCCTGCATCACACGGGCGAGATTCTGACGGAACTCGCCGGGGATTTCGCGGGCACAGCCAAAATCGAGAAGGACAAGGGTGCCATCTTCCTTGACGAGGAAATTCCCCGGATGCGTGTCGGGTTGGAAGAACCCCCACAGGAGTATCTGCCGGGCGTAGACATCGACCATCTTTGACAGCAGGCTGTTGATCGCTGTCCGGTCGCTGCGGGCTGCCATTGCATCCACGGCGAGATCAATCCGGTCGCCACGGTGGAACTCCGTCACGAGCACGTCCTCACCGCACCATTCGGCGACGACTGGAGGTACGACGACGCCTGTCATCCCGCGTGTGAGCTCCACGGCGCGGCCGATCGATTCCATCTCTGCGGGGAAATCCACTTCCTTCATCACCTGGGTTTCTATCTCGTCGATGACCGGGTCCAGTTCCACGTCGGGAAGATAGGCGGCCAGCGAACCAATCACGCGGCGCAGATTGGCCATATCGTGCCGGAGCACCTGCTCGATCCCGGGACGGCGGACCTTGACAGCTACTTCGCGCCCGTCGGCCAGCACCGCCCGGTGGACCTGCGCGATCGATGCCGCCCCGCAGGGAACCGGATCCAGAACGACGGTAGCGAGCCGCTCGGCACCCCAGTTCCGCTCCAGCACCTCGCGGACAGTGGCTTCGTCCAGCGGTACCACACGGTCCTGGAGCTTCGACAGTTCATCGGTGATCGCCTTGGGGAGGATATCCATGCGGGCCGAGAGCATCTGGCCCACCTTGATCATTCCACCCTGAAGCTTTTCGGCCATCTTCACCAGCTTCCGGGCGGTCTGGATGTGCAGTTTTTCGAGCTTCGCCTCGTAGGCTTCCCTACGCATGAAGGCACCGGTAATGGACGCGAGCCGGTAGGAAAGAATCACCCCTGACACGACACGGGAGATTTCAAGCAGCCGGCCAAGCTCCGCTTCGAGGTTCTCGCGCCGGCTGTTCAGTTCGCGCAGGTTCGACCGGGCTTCTGTGTAGCTGAGGGAAAACTCGCTCATCATTTCTTCGTAGATGGCGCGCAGTTCCCAAGCTGTCTCCTCGATCGCGGTGAGTAGCATTTCGGCCGCGGCCACCCATCGGGCCATGCCACGCTGGCGCGTGAACACCTGCCGGGCCCGGGTGCCGTTAGTACCGCCGCGACGGCTTCGGCCATGGTTTTTGGGGGAGGCTGCCTGGCGATCCATGTTGCCTTGATCGCTGGTTTCTGTCCTGGCGGTTTCTGCGTGCATGGGAACATCCTTCCGCCGCGGCATGCGGCGTATGATTTTGTAATACAATAAATGACGCGATGTTTCCTGTCAAGCCAGGAAATCCGGAGAGAGCCGGGCCCGGTTGCGGGCTGGCCATCCTTAGGGGAGGGGAAAGACCCCCTTTCACACTATTACGATCAGCCCATTTGCTACCATATGGAAGACCAGTGGAGCGGCCAGAGTTCCGGTCCTTCGACGCAGAACTCCCATCACAAGAGCAGGGAAAAAGGTCATTAGACCGGCGGGATTGGCGAAGGACAGGGCATGCACGAGGCCGAACAGGGCTGCCTGGACGGTAATGGCACCCCACGGGCTCCAGGAACTGTCTTCGAGACGGGCCTGAAGGTAGCCCCTGAAAAACAGCTCTTCGGCGAGCGGGTAAAGAACGATTAGGGCGAGAGCATGGGTGGTGACGATCCGCGTAAAGTCCGGCGTTCCGGGCTGGCCAACCCAGGGAATTCCACCTGGGACCACGCTCCACAAGAGGTAAAAGCCAGTGCAGATCAGCATCGCGGCGATGAGCCCCGTGCCGGCGCCTTTCCAGGCGAGGGCCCTGTCTCCGGCCATTCTTGCAAAAGTGATCCTGCCCTGCCGCTCATGCCAGAGGGGCGCATAGAGCAGCAGTGCATAGCCCGCTATCGAGGCGACAGGACCAAGCGGCAGGACATTTCCCATTGCGTACGTCCCGCAGAGAAGAAGGACGGTCAGGGCGGCATCGCGGGGAAAGCGGTTCATTCGGATGGATCCGCCCGGTATTTAACCCGCCGGGCAGCAAAGGTGTAGACTGGACGTTTTGGGGGCTTTGGGGGTAACAGGACGGCCGATGTCTGACGTTGACGAGAACAACAAGCCCCCAGATAGTGAGTTGCCGGACGAGGCACCTCAAAAGCGTCTTGACCTGACTCTTTCCGACGACAGTTCCGGCTGGCTGGCTGACCCGGCGCCTACGTCCGACCGTCCGGAAGAGGAGCATCCGCCGGAGGACGAAGACCTCCCCCCTGCCCAGGAGCCGGACCTGGTCGGGGATCTACCTGACCCGAATAAACTCCGGCGCCGGGAACTCCTTTATTACCTGCTGGCTGCGCTGATCCTGCTTGTGCTCACGGGGGGCGGGATTGCGGGGTTTGTCTATGCCGAGATGGCCCGCGATCTGCCGAAACTGGACAAGCTGTCATCTTACCGGCCTGACCTGTCGGTCGAAGTCGAGGACCGGAACGGGCAGGTGGTCTGGGAGTTCTGGAAGGAGCGGCGCAAGCTCGTCCCCTACGAGGAGATTCCCCGCGTTGTGGTGGATGCGTTCCGTGCGGCCGAGGATTCGTCGTTTTTCGAACATGGCGGTATCGACATGGTGGCCATCGCCCGTGCCGCCATCAAGAACTTCATGGCTGGCGAAGTGAAGCAAGGTGCATCCACCATCACACAGCAGGTGGCCAAGACATTCCTCCTCACGAGCGAGCGCCGGTATGAACGCAAGATCAAGGAGGCGATCCTCGCCTACCGGATCGAGAAGAATTTCACCAAGGAGGAAATCCTCTACCTTTATCTGAACCAGATATTTCTCGGGAATGGTTCCTATGGCGTGAAGGTGGCGGCTGAAACCTACTTCCGGAAAACCCTGCCGGAAGTAACGGTAGCCGAGGCAGCAATGCTGGCGGGACTTCCCAAGGCGCCTTCGACGCTCAATCCGGTGATAAACTTCGCGGGAGCCACCGAACGGCAGCGGTATGTACTCCAGCAGATGCTCGTTAACCGTATGATCACACAGGACGAGTACCAGCAGGCACTGGATGAACAGGTGGTTGTCTATCCGCAGCCGAAATTCCATTCCGAATCGCCGCATCTTTCCTATCCAATGGAAGAACTTCGCCTCGAACTGATACGCCGGATGGGCGAGGAGGAACTGTTCCAGTCGGGTATCAAGGTCCGGTCGACGATTGACGGACAGATGCAGAAGCACGCGTGGGAAGTGCTCCGGCGGGGCATCGAGAACGCCGACAAGCTTTCTGGCTGGCGCGGGCCGCTACGCAAGGCGCCGAAAGAGGAGTTCATGCCTGCAGTCGCGGAACTGGCAAGGCAAAACCGTCTCGATGCTGCCGAAACGCGTCCGCGCATCGGGGAACGTTATCAGGGGCTCGTGCTGAAGACCGGAGATTTCAGGCGTAAAACCGGCCGCACCTCCACGGATGCCGGCAAGGGTGCTCTCGTGGCACTGTCGCCACACCATGCAGGCATAATCGCGCTCGCTGATATGGAATGGGCACGTCAGCCCAATCCTAACGTCTCGCCCGCCAAGTCCACGATCAAGGATCCGGCGCAAGCGGTCTCGGCCGGGGACGTCATTAACGTAAAAATCATCGATGCCGAAGCGGCGGAGTTCGTGATGCCGGGCAGACCGGAGGAGATGCCGGAGCCGGTATTTCCGCTTTCGCTTGAACAGGAGCCGGAAATTCAGGGTGCGCTGATCGCGCTTGACCCTTTCAATGGGGACATCCTGGCGATGGTGGGAGGCTACAGCTTCGAAAAAAGCCCGTTCAACCGCACCACACAGGCGCTCCGTCAGCCGGGCAGCGCCTTCAAGCCATTCATATACGCGCAGGCAATCGAGAGCGGATATACCCAGGTCACGAAGATGTTTGATACGGCCGTGGTGCTTCCCGGCGCACGGCACGACGAGTTGTGGATGCCCAAGAACCACGACGACGCTTTCATGGGTGAGATCACGCTTCGCAAGGCACTTGCCCTGTCGGTTAATACGATTGCCGTGAAACTGGTGCTGGACGAGCGAGTGAGTGTCGCCCGGTCGGCCGAGTTCGTGAAACGTGCCGGCATGCAGTCGGAAATGCCGGCTGACTACACACTGGCGCTGGGATCAGCACCAGTGACACTGCTGGAGATGGTGCGTGGACTGGCCATTTTCCCGAATGGCGGGCAGCGTATCGGTAGCCGTCTCCTGACGGGTGCCAACGGCCCCGATGGCTTGCCCCTGTTCCGGGTGGAAGTGGAAAAGGCAGTGAACGAAAAGGCCGGTGAAACCGCTCCCAACCGGATTATCAGCCCCACGACGGCCTACATCATGACTTCCATGCTTTCGGCGGTCATTACCGAGGGCACGGGTGGCCGGGCTGCCCGTATTGGCCGCCCGGCCGGAGGCAAGACGGGTACTTCCAGTGACAACCGTGACGCCTGGTTTGTCGGGTTTGACTCGAAACTCGTGGCCGGTGTCTGGATGGGTTACGACGACAACCGTTCGCTGGGACGCTATGCATCGGGCGGCCTGCTGTCTGCTCCAACCTGGCTGGAGTTTATGCTTCCGCTCGCTCCAGAGGATCCGGCTGACGAGCAGTTTCCCATTCCGTCCGATATCGTGCTCGTTCGTATTGACCCCTCCACGGGAGACCGGATCGCGGATCCCTATCTCGATGAGTATTACACTTCTGGCGGCACTGGATTGCCTCCACCGGTTCCGAAACCTCCCAGAGGCGCTCCGCCTCTCCCGGTTCTTCCGGGCGTGGTGATGCCGTTTGTCCGGGGCACAGAGCCGTCACCCCCGGCCGAAAGTGGAGACCGGTTCCAGGGAGGTGTGGGCCCCTCGCTTTATGGCGACCTGGAGCCCGAAGATGACGGTCAGTCGCCGCACATGCCGGAGGCACCCCCGACCCATGTTACCGGAGACCCTGATTTGCCCAGGGACTGAAGAAGACCGGGGGACATCCCTTGTTGGCGCTTTCCCGTATCCCGGGACCGGGGTATAACAGCAGGCGTGGCGGCCCTAGCGCTTACCGATTCGTTCCAGCGCCGGATCCGGTATCTGAGGATATCGGTAACGGACCGCTGTAACTTGCGCTGCACCTACTGCATGCCGGAGGAAGGCCTCGACTGGAAACCGCGGCATGAACTGCTTTCCTATGAGGAATGGATACGGATTGTCCGTGCCATGGTGCCGCTTGGTATCGAAAAAATACGGGTGACAGGCGGTGAGCCGCTGGTTCGTAGCGGTATTGTTGGGTTTCTGGGGATGCTTACGGCCATTGATGGCCTGAAGGATGTGACGCTCACTACCAATGGCATCCTGCTGGCCGGCCTTGCCGATGGAATCCGCGAGGCCGGTGTCCGGCGCATCAACGTGAGCCTGGATACCTTCCGCCCGGAAACTTTCATCAGGATCAGCAAGCGGGACGACCACCACCGCGTAATGGAAGGCATTCGTGCTGCCCGGGAGGCAGGATTCAATCCGCTCAAAATAAACTGTGTCGTGCTGCCCGGCGTGAATGATGACGAGGTGCTGGACTTCGTGGAGTGGACGACCCGCGAACCCGTGATCGTGCGTTTTATCGAGAACATGCCTCTCTCAGGACAGTATGACGGCGTGGAAACCCTTGGAGATACGATCCCGTCATCCGAACTCGTCCGCCGGATCCGTCTTGAGTATCCGTTCGATCTCGTTACTGACGAGGCGGGTTCCAAGGGAAACAACGGGCTTTATGCTGTGAAGGGTGCGCCGGGTCGGGTGGAGTTCATCTCCGCGGTGAGCCACAGTTTCTGCGAACATTGCGACCGCTTGCGCCTGACCGCCGAGGGACAGCTCCGCTGGTGCCTTTTTGACAACGCCGAGTGCGACCTCCGGGCCATTGTCCGGGATCCGGGAAAAGCGGATGAAGATATAGTCAACGTTTTCCGCCGCATTATCCGTGAAAAGCCGGAAGCACACCTCATTGGCCAGTACGCCACAGCCCCCTCCAGCCGTTTCATGTCGGCGATTGGGGGGTAAAAGGATTCTCGCGGCCCGCCACGCTTCGCCACGGCTCACCACGCCTCCTCAACTTTTCTGTGGGAGTGGTTATACTAGAGCTGACGGCATCGCCTGAATGACCCAACACGCTGAAATAACTAGAGAAAATGAGGGTATGGCTCGGCCTGGACCCGACCGGATCCGGTCCGGGGTGCTTCAGGACGGGGCGTTCCGTTTTGCCGTGGCCCGTCTGAACGATTCGGTTACCCGTGCCTGCCTCCTGCATCAGCTGGATGGCGTACGGGCCGAAGTCTTGGGCGAGGCACTCGTGAGCACGGCACTGCTCGCCACTCCTTCAAAAGCGGAAGAAAAGTACACGCTTTCCATCTATGGCCGTGGCCTCATCCGTTCGCTCAATGCCGACTGCGACCACCGCGGCCACCTGCGCGGCTATCTCCGGACGGCACCCGAAAACGAATGGCCCACTGCCGTCACGGCGGCGAACCTGATGGCTCCGCCGGGAATCATTCAGGTGACCCGATCGCTGCCGGACCGTGTGGTTTATCAGGGAATAACAGAGTTTCGGCTCGGGGCCATCGGGGCTGACGTCGCGCTGCATCTTTCGACTTCCGATCAGGTGGAAACCGAAATCCGCACTGCCGTTACCGGAGCGCCGGGCCGGTATGCGGCGGCCGGACTTTCCATCCAGGCGCTGCCGGGGACCGACCTCGATCTCTTTGTGCCCATTCGCGCCGCTCTCGATGCCGCCGAACGGGAAGGCAGGGCCTGCATGGACCGGCCGGAGGAGTTCATCGAGTCGGTGCTGGGACCATTTGGTCCGCACCTGCTGGGCAACCAGGCGGTACATTACCGCTGCAACTGCTCCCGGGAGCGCGTGCTCAACATTTTCCGGCAGATGAGTCCTGCGGACATCTCGGGCCTCACCGAGCCGGATGGTTCGGCAGTAGCAACCTGTCACTGGTGCAATGCCGAATATGCCTTCCCGCCGGACGAGATGGCGCTGATTATCGGCGGCGGGGCGGAAGGGGGCCGTCCGGACTGATGCCACCCGAATCACCGATGCCTGATGTCATCAACTTCGATCTCGACGGAACGATCCTCAACGTCGAGAGCCGGTTTCGCCGGGCGCTCAACGCCGCCCGTGCCATCGAAGGTCTTTCACCGATGGAAGTAGCCGATTTTCATGTCCGTTACCGTTCAGGCGGACTTTCCAGTGATGTTCGCCCGGAACGGATCGAGCCGTTCTGGCGGACGTTCCTGGACCGGTTCTGCTTCGACCCCGGTGAAACCCTCGGCGAGCCGTATCCTGGTGTTTTCGACGCACTGGACAGGATACGTGCAGCCGGAATCCGCACGGCGATCATCACCAACCGCTCAGCTCCGAGTGATCATGTGGCGGAAGAACTGGACCGCCTCGGTATCCGGGGCCACTTCGACCTGGTGCTCTCGCAGGGGAGTTTCAATTTCCGGCAGGTGGGCGGATCCTGGTGCAAATCTTCGATGATCCTGCACGCAGCAGAATCATTCGCGGTCGGTCCGAACCGGATGGCAATGGTGGGGGATCTCTCGGTCGATATCACCAGTGCCCGTACGGCCGGATGCGGCTGGGCCGTTGCCGTGCGGAGTGGAGGCTCTCCAGCTCACGAACTCGAACGCGTGGGGCCTGATGCCATCGTAGATTCGGTTGCCGATCTGATTGACCATTTCGGGCTGTAACGGCACGTTTCTGTTTCACTTCGGTACCGCCAGCATTCGCGGCAGGTTCCAATTGCAACATAACTATCTGTTTTTACTTGACCTCTCCCGTGCCTGGCGGTCTAACATGGGTTGGTAACACGTTAAAAGTACCGGGGATTGTGGGTAAGGGAATTTCCGCGCTGTGACCCGAATAGTGCTGCTTCAGACGGATCTGGCGATTGACCGGCCGGGTGTTGATCTGGTCCGGTGCAGCCTTGCTGCGGCTGACAAGGACTCCCTGCTCCGCGAATTCGCTGACGGCGGTCTTTTTCTCTGCGACATGAATCTCCTCCGGGAGGATTCCTACAAGACACTGATCGACCTGCGGAATGATATCGACGCGGCTGTCCGCAAGGGCGCTGGACTCGTTTGTCTGACTACGCGGCCCAGTATCCGTACGTCAGGTGGCAACAAGAATGTCTATCAGTGGATTCCGGCTCTTGGGGAGCGGCTCGGCGTCCAGGACGACCTGGTGACGAAGGTTGTTGCCGGTTCTGATGGCGGTGGGCCAGTTTTAGCTGACCCCGTGCTGACAACCCTTTTTTCTACCTGTGCATTTGATGCAAAGACGCTTGATGGCTGTACGCCATTCCTTGTGTCCGAGGACCAGACACCGGTAGGGATTCACTGCCCGGTTGGAAACGGCTTCGTCACTCTGCTTCCCCAGTCGGAAGACAAAAAGAACCTTCTGGTTGCGGTCGTGGACTGGGCTCTCGCACATCCATCTGCCGGTATTACTTCTGCAGGTGCGGCCGAACCGCCTTCCGGCACAGAACTGGAAACCGAAACAGTGGCTGATGCCAGTGATGCGCTGGATCTGGGCGCGCTGGAAACCGGAAATGTGGAAGCACCGTCCGGAGAAACAGCCACAGAAGCTGTGGCCGATGGTGCAGATGCCGGTGATCTCGACGTGATGGATCTGGGAACTGCTGAAGCTGGACCGTCTCTGGGCTCTCCATCGGCCGAGTTCGACGTATCTCCGGAAGATCCGGTGCTCGACGCGGCATCTGCGCTGGCAAGCGAAGAGGCAGACGGCGACAGGCCAGGTAATATCCCGGATGATGATCCGTTCGCCCGGCGCCTTGCTGCCGAGAGCCCGGCTGCTGCCATGCCGCCTGCTACCGCTTCGCAGGCGGAAAAAACACCCGGTCCCCCCGCACCAGCCTCGCCGCTGGACGGTCTCGATGAGTCTGGCGAGTTCGACAAGACCTTCAACCTGTCCGAGAGCGATCCATTTGGCAGTGACGTATTGGACGGTGCCGCTCCTGATGCCGACAGTTCCGGTATTGAAGCGGATACAGCGGTCGTTCCGGACCCGGCTGCCGATGCCACGGTCTTTGCATCACGGGACACACCGAAACCGGTTTCGCAGCCGCCCGCCGATGCGGATCCGGAGCCGTTGATGGAAGCCGCATCTGACGAGGGCGGACATCCCCCTTGGCTGGACGCGCTTCACGGGACGTTGCCTGGGCTAGGGGAGATACTGGAACGGCAAGCCGGTATCCGTGACGAAATCTCCAGACTGGAGGAGGAATACTCCACTCTTCAGGGCCGGCGCTCCAAGGCCGACTCATGGACACCGCTTGTGGCGGGTTCTCCCGAGAGTTTTCACCGGGCTGTCCGGAACTTCTTTACCACCATCCTGAGCAGTTCGACCGAGATTACCGGACAGGGGCTCATTCTTGCTGATGCCGGTATTGGAAAGTTTCTGGTTCTGGCCGTCACCAAGACCGGTACCGTCAAGTCAGACGCCGGTCGGCTGCTGTTGCATGCCCTGGCTGACGCCGATGTGCAGACCAAGGGAGTCATCGTCGTCAATCAGGAACGGGACAAGAGCGCACTGGAACGGTCGCCGATCGACACCGGCCTGGCTGATCTGGCCAAGGCGAGGGGCTTTGTGGTCTTGCCGTCCATCCTGCTCTATCGGGCCGCCGTGCAGCATGCGCTCGACAATGATCCGCCCAATGCAATCGACATCATCCAGCTCATTCATTCAGGTTCCGGGCTGATCACGATTCTTCGATAAAAAGGAACCGGCCATGCGGTCAGACGTCTGCCGTACGGACCCAGCCATCCATGAGGGCAATGAGGCCGGGGGTGAGGTTCCGTACGGTTCCGCGCAGGTTGACCGGATTCATCCAGGAGAAGGGATTGAGCAGGCGCCGGGGATCGAGGAGCCGGCAGTCGAGCTGGCTCACCTCGACAGTGAAGGCGGTTGTCCCAAACCGTGCTTCCAGCCAGTCGTCGAGATCGCCCGTTACGGGATACAGATGGCTGGCCTGGAGAATCTTGTAGGGTGTGTGACGGACACTCTCCACGAATGACTGTGTGATACGGCGGTAGTACCCGCGCCGGGGGCTGGGCCGCCGCGTATGGCCCCACGGATAAAGCAGCATATTGCCGAAACTGTGAAAGCCAAGAGAAAGGGCCGGGTGGACCTCCTTTGCTACCTTCACCAGGGTATGCGTTTCCGGCTCTGACCCCGGATGAGGGCCTGCGTAATATGGCGACCAGCGAACAGCCGACCCAGAAAAGGGATGCAGGAGGTGGCACTGCCCGATTACCGGAAAATTACGATTCAGGTCCACACCGCGGCGGTTCCACCGCTGCCAGGCACGCTCGCCGGCCATCAGCTTCCCGGTATTGGCGGCCAGTGCGTCGGGGTTCATCACCGGCAGGATGACAAGCCGGACCTGATCCAAGACGGGCCGGGCACTATCCGGAAGCGCCAGTGTTTCCACCAGGTGAAAGAGGGCTTCCGAGCCGATCAGTTCGTTGCCGTGGATAAGGGCCGTGAGGAGGACTGAGGGCTGGTCATCCGTGCCGAGATCAAACCGCCAGAGGGGCCGTCCCTCGACGGAATGGCCCGCGACTGATTCGGTTGCGCCAACACGGCAGGCGAGCGCCCGCCAGGCTTCTTCCAGCGCGCCACCTTCGCGGTAGGGCCCAAAATGCCGGGGTATGACGTTTCCCATCGCCGTTACCCATTAATGACGGCGGAGTGACGGGGTTGCAACAGAAAAGCAAAAACAGGCGAAAATGTTACAAGTTGTCCGGTTACTGGACAGCCTACTTCACGACCAGCACGTCCACGCGGGACCGCAGCAGCATCTGCTCGGTCACTGACCCCAGGAATGCGCGCCCTACGGGGCCCAGCCCCCGTGGCCCCATGATGATGGTCCCTGCGTGCAGGATTTCGGCGTGGCTGTTCAGGGTTTCGATCACCGGCCCGAACACGGCATGGTGGGTGTCGGCCTTGTTCGCGCCGAGCACCTCGATTTCGAACTTGAGGAGCCGCTCGCGTTCGGCCTGGACCAGCTCTTTTACCGCCTCGTCATCGTGAATCTCCATGGCGAGCTTCTGGATGTATGGCAGATAGGGGTTCTCGATCGCGCTGATGATGGAGAGCTTGGCGCCGTTCAGTACCGCCAGCCGGTGGGCTTCCTCAAGCGCTTTTCGCGACGGCGGGCTTCGGTCAACCGCGCAGAGCACCCGGCGGGGCGGTCTGCCCGTGCCCGTGGTCTTGACGACATAGACGTGGCAGGTGCTTTCGCGGGCGACACGTTGCGCTGTGCGGCCGATAAACGCCTCCTTGATCCCGCCGTGCCCCTGGCCGCCGATCATGACGGCGGCGGCACTGAATGTAGTCGATGCTTCCAGAATCAGATCGGCCGGTCTGCCGCGGAGTACCTTGATGATCGGATGGATCTTGCACGAATCGGGGTCGAACATGTCCGCCCGGACCCGGTCGATATCCGCCTGGAGATAGCTGTGAATGGCGGCTTCAGTCGGCACATGCGAGCGCGAAAGCACATTTTCGTACAGGGCTTCGTCGATCACGTGGAGCATTTCCACCTCGGCGTCGCCGCCGAAAGGATACCCCTGCATGGCAAGCGAGAGCGCCCGGCGCGAGAAATGGGAGAAGTCGTAGGGGATCAGCACTCGTTTCATGACAGGAAGCCTTTCATGGCGGCGCTCCGCCGGGAATGATGAAGGTCAGGAGCTTGGACGGCAGTCTACCCGGCCAGATGTTCGGCGAAAAATGCCTTGGTCTTTTCCCAGGCTTCCTGTCCGGCGCGGGTATTGCGGTCCACACTGCGGAGGCCGTGCTTCGCGCCGGGGTAGAGGTGATAGTCGAGCTTGTCGCCAAGGAGGTCGCGCAATGCCTCTTGCCGGGCCTTGGGGCAGAACAGGTCGTTTGTGACATAGTGGCCCTGGATCGTGTGCTGGACCTGGGCGGCGGCCCTTGGGCTGACGCCGGCTCCCGCGAGCCCGAGGCTGTGGTGAAAGATTACCGGGGCCTTCAGTTCCGGACGGCGGGCCAGATGCAGGATGAAACCGCCGGTGAGGCACATGCCCACGGCACCGATCCGCTCCCGGTCAATGCAGGGGAGCGTTTCCAGGTAGTCCAGCACATGAAACAGCTCCTGGAGCGCGGGGTTGCCAGAGCGATTCTTCATGCCGGCCTCGGTGATGAACTGGCGGATGCAGTAGCGGGCGGCTCCCGTTTCGGAATACAGGTCCGGCACGAGAACGCCATAACCGAGGCCCGCCAGTTCCTTTGCATCTTCCTTTATCTGGCTGGTGACGCCGAACGCCTCATGCAGTAACAGGATACCGGGAACCGGGTGCTTGCCGCTGGCGATATCCGGCCTGAACAGCGTGGCGTCGATAAACCGCCCGTACACGGCGATCCGGTGGTCTTCGGCTTTGACGGCGGCCTTCATGCGGGAAGGCATATCACGGGAGACCGAGGGCTGCCAGTTTCCGGCTGGCAAGGATGGCATGGATCTCCCGGATTCGCCCGTTGGCGTCCATGTCGCACTGGAGGACTGACCGGGGCGGGTCACCCGGCCGGCCATTGCTGAAGTTGGTTATGACAGCTGGTAGCCCGTTCAGCCATTTCAGCGACACCCCCATCTGGCCGGTGTAGGTTTTCATCAGGTTCAGGTAAAACTTCACCACGCGGCTCACGCCCGTGACCGGAACCCGCGCCGCGTTGAACTCCCCGCCACCGTCGCTCAGCACCCGGATATCGGCGGCGAGGAGCTTTTCCATCCCCGCCGTGTCACGGTTCATCAGGCAGCTCATGAAGTTGCCCAGCGCCGACTGGACCTGTTGGGCGAGCTGCCGGTCCGGCACGACGCGCCTCTGGGAGTAGGGCTCCATCAGGGCACGGGCGCGGTGGTGGGTTGTTTTTACATCGGCTTCGGAGATTTCAAGCGCGAGGGCGGTTTCAGCGACGGAATAGTCGAATACATCACGTAGCAGGAGGACTGCCCGCTGCTTGGGCGAGAGAACTTCCAGCGCCAGCAGGAATGCGATGGTGATGCTTTCGGACATGAGGAACCGGTCCTCCGGCAGGGGGCCATCGGCCACCGGCTCCAGTTCGCCGGGCGGTGTCTCGATGAGCGAGGGGAGCCAGGGGCCGGTATAGGGCACTTCTTTCCGGCGGCGGAGCCGGTCAATGCCGATGTGGGTGGCAACCTTTACCAGCCATGGTTTCCACGGCCGGGTGGTGTCGTGCGGTGGTTTTTCGAGCGCCCTTAGAAAAGTCTCCTGCACGATGTCGTCGGCATCGGCCGCCGAACCGGTGAGCCGGTAAGAGAGCCCCCAGAGGAGTTTCCGGTGCTCCTCAAGGGTGGCTCCAGTTCCGGCATCCGGTGTGGTCACATTGGCACTTTATCATATCCGCCAAAACGGCCCGTCAGGCGGCTTGCTGTTCCATTTGGCGTCTGGCTTGGATCAGCTCCCGGGCTGCCTGCTGGCCGCTGGCGAGGGCCGCATCGGCCAGCTGGCCCTTTTTCCCGGCCCAGTCCCCCACCACGTAGAGGCCCTGAACGCCCGGCACCGCTAGTCCCGGGCGTCCGGAGATTCCAGCCGTTGCCGCCTCAGGAAGGGCCCAAGTGACAACGGGGCGAGGCAAGAACTGGCGGTGAATCAGTTCTTCCCGCCAGCCGGGCTGGATCAGGTCCATGAGGCCGTACAGTTCCACTTCGTCTTCTGAGGCGCGGGATTCGCCGTGCGGGTCGAGATATTTGGCGACGCTGACAGTAGCCATGCCTTCCGGGGCAAGCTTCGCTGTGGCGGAGTGAACTGAATAGTAGAGGGGCCTGTCCACGCCGAGAGCAAACCGGATATCGGGATTGGGCAGTTTCCGGAGCGCGAGATCAAGACAGGCTGCCCGCACGGGAATGAGATTGCTGGCCCAGCGTGAAAGTTCCGGGTGTTTGCCTCCATCCACCAGCGCGGATGCCGCGGACGGCGGCACAGCCAGAATAACCGCCTCGGCCGGAATCAGTGTGTCGTCGCGGAGCCGGACACCGGTGGTACGGCGGCGGTCCATGTTGTCCAGTTCGACGGAGGCTGCTTCAGCCGATACCCGGAAACGGCCTCCGGCCTTTTCGACAGTTTCCCTCAGGCTGTCGGCAAGGGGCTGCCATCCACCGTCCAGATACTGTACGTTCCCCTTCTCGCCGAGCTGGAATTGTGAAACAGCCGCACCGGCACTGAGATGGCCGGGTGCATTGGCGTAGGTCACGAGCCGGAACAGCATGTGTACCAGTTCTGCTGTAACCGGATTCACCGTGTGCCTCTTGACCCATTCGGCTGTGGTTTCCCCGGCGACTTTTTCGGGGTTTTCGGAGAGAAGGGCACGGAGCAGATTGCCGAACCGGAGCCGCTCGGCAAAGGGAATGATGCCGGTCGTAAGCAAAGACCATGGAGTTGCAGGGAGCTTCCATGTTTTCCCTTCCCGGATGGTAAGGCCGGTTGCGCTGGGTGCGGCCCCCTTATAGCTGACGCCAAGTTCCTTCAAGACCCGCGCAGCTTCTCCCGCTCCATAAAGTGCGTGCGGACCCACATTGAAGTAGAAGCCGCCTTTTTCATGGGTGGCCGCCCGGCCCCCCGGATGGGTGCCTTTCTCAACAAGCTCCACGGGCTGCCCGGCCCGGGCAAGTGTGGCCGCGGCTGCGAGTCCGGCAAGTCCCGCTCCGATTACAACTATCCGATTTTCTTCAGGTTTCACTGGTGCTGCCTCCCGTGCGGCTGGGATGCAGCCGCCTGCTTCTCCTCCATGACACGGGTGAGGCGGACAAAAGGTTACAGAATACGGGACTTATTCTGGCGAGCCGGGAAACAAGGGTCAGCTCGGCTGCGTCCGGGTCGGATAGAGCAGCCAGCCGGGATGCTCCTTGCGGAGTTTCCCGCTGGCAGCGCGAACGGCGGCGTCCGTATCGAACAGGCCGAACACGGTGGGTCCGCTGCCGCTCATGAGGGCGGCACGGGCACCAGCAGCAGTCAGGGCCGTTTTTATTTCGCCGATCTCGGGGAGCAGGGGGATGCTTGCCCGTTCGAGATCATTGCGGAGCCAGGCCGCCGGATCGGTGGACATGCCGCGTACCATATTGCCAATGCGTTTACGGTCCTTGCGGGCGAGGATCGCCGGGCGGGGTTCCGGCTGAAGCCCCAGCGACCGGTAGACATCAGCAGTGCCGAGGGGTTTTGCCGGATTTACCAGCAGCAGCGGGATCGCCGGCATCCCCTCGATCGGCGTGAGTTCGTCCCCGATCCCTTCCACAAGGGCGGGGCCGGGGTCCAGAAAAAAAGGAACATCCGCTCCGACGCTGAGTGCGGCTTCGTGAAGCTGGATATCCTGCAAGGGCCGGCCGGCCAGTTCATTGATGGCAGCCAGCACGCTTGCCGCGTCGCTGCTGCCGCCGCCGACGCCGCCGGCGACAGGTGCCCGCTTGCGTATGCTGATGCTGACGCCAAGGGTGACCGTGGGATTTCCGCGTGCCTTCTCGAACTCGCGGACCGCCTTGTGGACGAGATTTCGCTCGTCGGTGGGGACATCGGGGTGATCGCAGGTGATACGGACTCCGGGTGGACCTTCAAGGGAAACACTGATGTCGTCGCCGGTTTCGACCGGGACCATCACCATCACCAGTTCATGGTAGCCGTCCTCGGCGCGCTTGCCGGCCACCTCCAGGTAAAAATTGACCTTGCAGGGGGCGAACAGGGTGGTTGAGCCGCCGGGCATTGGTGGGTCGAGGCGATCTTTCACGCAAACTTGATGTGGTGCTGTGGCTCGAAGCCGAGGATTTCCTTCGCCTTGGTGGTGTCCAGCAGGCAGGAATACTTGATCCGGTCAATGTTGGTCCTTGGATCGAATTTCGAGAGGCCGAGTTGCTTGGCCAGCAGGCCGAGCGGCACAACCAGCGTCTGCGGGATTGGTACCGTGATCGCGCCGACGAGATGTGCGAAGTCCGATAGCGGCGCCGTTTCCTTGCCGGCGATGTTGAAAATGCCCTGCACGTTCTTGTGGATGGCGAGCTGGATGGCCCGGATGACATCCTTTACGTGAATCAGGTTGATCATCGGATTGAAACCCGTAACCCGCATGCAGACCGACGATTCAAGATAGGTATTCATGAAGGTATGCACGTTGCGGCCGATGGTGGCCGACGGGCGGAGGATGACGATTTTCATCCGCTTGTTGTCCATCTTGGTCCGGCAGAGCATGTCGGCATCTACCTGATCCTTGAGAAGCGGATCGACGTCCGGGTCAAAGTTGAGGTCGTCGGTCTCCTTGAGCCGGACCGAGTTGAAGGGCCGGATCTTGTATACGTTGGCTGAACTCTTGAAGATGAACTTCCGGATCGACGGAGTTTCCAGCGACTTGTCCAGCAGGTTCTTGGTCCCCTCGACGTTCAGCTCGTGGGCCTCACGGGTGGTGTCTTCTGGACGGTGCATGAAGGCAAGGTGGGCCACGGTATCTATCTTGGCCGCCTTGAAGGTTTCATCCAGGAAGAGGTTGGTGAGCTCACGGGGCTTCAGGATATTCACCTGCTTGTAGTGGAACTTCTGCGGGTTGAAATCGTCGAAGTAGTAGGGTCTTGGGTCACGCGAGACGCCGATGATGGTGTCGATTTTCTTGTCGTGCATGAGCCGTTCGGCGAGCTGGCGGCCGATTGTTGACGTGACGCCCGTAATCAGCACCCGGCGCCTGTCTGAGGCAGGGCGCTTCCTGCCCTGTTCACTGGTTTCTTCAGCGGTCGCCATGTGGCGGTCCCTCCAGGATCCACTGAGTATGCATCAGCGGAATATCCCCTTGCGTTCCTTGAGCCCTTCGTTCACCAGATCCTGCACGGCCTGCTGAACTTCTTCTGCCAGCCGCTTCACGATTTCCGGCCGGCTGGCGGCATCCGGGCCGTATTCACGATGGAACTCCAGCCGCTCGCCATACCGGATATGGTATTTCACCGGCAGCGGCAAGAGCCCGAGGGGCCCCAGTAACGGGAAAGTGGGCGTAAGCGGAATAAACGGCATGCCGAGCCGCTGAACCCATGACGCACGGATGGCCCCCAGTATTGGCGCCTGCTCCTCGGCGCCAACGACGGCGGCCGGTACAATTGGCGTCTGGTTCTGCAGGGCGAGTTCAACGAAGCCGACGTTGAAGGATTTCAGGCGGTACCGTTCACGAAAGAGTTTGCCTATCCCTTTTGTTCCTTCCGGGAATACCGTGACCAGCTCTTCGGATTTCAGGAGTTCCTCGAAATTGCGGCGGCTTCCCACCACTTGGCCGGCGCGTGCCATCCCCTGCCAGATGAACGGCAGGCTGGGCACGAAGTTGTCCACCATCGCCCGCATGGGGCGGGGGCGGTCCAGCTTCTCGATCAGGTCGCAGCCGATCATCACCCCGTCGATGGGCAAAAGTCCCGAATGGTTCGCCGCAACGATCGTGCGGCCTTCGGCAGGGATATTTCCGTGGCCCCGGCTCTCCACCCGGAAATAGTGGAGGTAGAAAAGCCGTGAAATCAGATAGGCGAGAAGGGCCGATTCCCGCTCGAAGCCGAACTGGTCATAGCCGAAACCCAGGTCGTTGAATGGCATCTGGCGGAGTTTTTCCACCCGGTCATCTCCGACGAGTTGCCGGGCCAGCCGCTCGATCGCTGCTCGCTGAAATGGGTTCATGGTCTTCCGGCCGGCAGGTGACGGCGGCCGGCCCCCTCGATTTGAGGAGTCTAGGCCTTTTCCGAACGGCGGCAAGAGGGCTGGTTAATCTTGACGCACGTGTCATTTTGCCGGTAGCGTCGCCGCCCGCAGGCAGGGGAACGCCTGAAACACGGTTTTACGGGGAGCATGGAACGATGGCGACTTACGCAATCACAGGCAGTTCAGGATATGTCGGCACACGGATGACCAGGTTGCTGCTCGATGCGCCCGGCAACCACCGGGTGATCGGTTTCGATGTTCGCCCGCCGCGGATACAGAGCGACCGGCTCGAATTCCACAATCTGGACATCCGGGATCCCAAGATCGGCGACGTGCTCAAGGGCCGGGACGTTGCGAGCCTCCTGCATTTCGCGTTTGTGCTGGATCCCCTTTATGACGAAAAGGAAATGACCGATATCGATCTGGGCGGCACACGAAATGTGCTCGATATTGTTCTGAAAACCGGCATCAAGCATCTGCTGGCAACTTCATCCACTACTGCCTACGGTGCGCTGGCCGACAATCCTGTACCCCTGCGGGAAGAAGACCCGACCCGCGCCGTGCGAGCATTCAACTACGCTTACGACAAGCGGCTCATGGATGAGATGCTCCGCGCCTTCCAGAAGGATCATCCGGAAGTGAAGGTTTGCACCATTCGGCCCTGCATCGTGCTCGGGCCGAATGTCTCGAACTACATCGCCACACAGCTTCTCAACAATCCGGTAATGACGTTGCTGGACGGGAAGAGTATCCCCTCCCAGTTTGTCCATGAGGACGACCTGGTGCGGCTGATTCACCTGTGTGTCGAAAAACAGGCGGCTGGCATCTTCAATGCCGTTGGAGAGGGAACGGTCGATTCATACGAACTGGCGCGTATCCAGAAAAAGCGGGCGGTGAAGATGCCCTATTTCATCGCCTACGCGATGGTCTGGGCAACCTGGAAGACCAAGGCGCTGCCGTTCTCCATGCCGCCGGGCATTCTCGACTTCTACCGCTACCCGTGGATCGCGTCAGGTGAGAAGGCCAGGCGTGAACTGGATTTCACCCCGAAGTTTTCGTCACGCCAGTGCTTCGAGATCATACTCGAACGCAAGGACGCAATCCTGAAGGCATTTAACGAACAGATGAAGCAACGCGGAAAGCGGTAGCCCTCAGGGCAAGCCTACTTCCAGCGTCGCCTTGGCTCCGCCCGGCGGGGCAATACTGATACGGTTGGTGCCCTTGCCGAGTCTCAGGTCCGAGACCGGGGTCGTCCGGACCGACCGGCCATTGATATCCACCTGTGCATAGGGAACCACGTTCACGCTGGCCGTTCCGGCAAGTCCGCCCGTCGCCTGACGGCTGACCTCAAGCCTGACCGTCAGTTCCTGGCCGCCGGGGAACTTGCCCCGGTAAACGTAGCTTCCTTCAGTGAGGTCAGCTCCGTTGGCGGGTGCGAGCTTCCCGTTGACCGTCAGTCCCCGGAGCTTGGCGCCGGTCCAGGCGACTCGTCCCCGGATCGGTTCCAGCGTTACCGACAGGTCAATCGACGCGCCATCAGCCGAGGCGGTTACCCGGCGCTCGTGCGTCTTGTAACCCGCCTTGGCTATTTCAATCCGGTAGGGGCGTCCCGGCTCTGCATCATTCCAGGTGAGTGGCGTTTTTCCGATGACAACATCGTCGGCCTGTACATCGGCCCCAATCGGCGTGCTCTGGATGGTAATCCGGCTGCTCGAAGGTACCATCTCGACGGTTATGCGCCGGAGTTGTGCGGCTTCCAGTTCAAAATCCACATCTTCGGTCCGGTAGCCGGCGAGCCTCAGTTCCAGCTTGTTCGGCGTGAAGAGCTCAATATCCGTCAACTCGGATGGGGTCGTGAGGCCGGTCGGCCGTCCGTTCAGGAAGATTTCCGCCCCCGGAGGAACCGTGGCGGCCAGTATCCGTCCCTTTTCCCTCTCCAGAGTGAACTTGGTTGTCTGACGGCCCCCGCCCTGAAGCTGGAGTACCGTTTCAAGCGGCTTGTGGTTCGATGCCTCGAACCGGAGCGGGTAGTCACGGCCTGGCTGGAGATCGTGGAGTTCCAGCGGAGTGCGGCCCTCGGCCCACTGTCCGCTGACGCTCATCCGGGCACCGGGAGGGTCGGTGATGATGGTCGCGATGGCGAGCGGCGGGCCCTGATGCCGCTTGTACAACTGTTTCCCGGCCCAGGCAGCGCCCGTGATGAGCAGGAATAGCAGCGTCATCACGATCGGTTGGTACAGCCGGTCAATGGCGCCAAGAGGTATGGGATTTTCCGCGCCGGAAAGTTCCCCGGCGGCAACGGCTGTCTTTTCCGCCATCCGGTTGTGTTCCTGGATGGCGATTTTTTCCTGGAAAAATTCCTTCATCCATGCCTTGAGCGGGGGGCCTTCGCCCGCTGCCTTGGAAATGCGCAGATCTTCGAAGACTTCCAGCATTGTTGCAGTGGCTGGATACCGTCCAGCCGGGTCAAAACTGAGCGCCTTGCGTAGCGGCGCGCGTACAGGTTCCGGAATCCGCTGCCAGCAATCTTCGCCGTTTACCGTGCAACTGATGTCGCCGGCGGCGATCTTTTCGAACATGGGCTTCAGGCCCAGCCGGGACGGGAACAGTTTTTCCAGAGTGAACAGTTCAAATCCGACGCAGGCGGCGCTGAACAGGTCTGTCCGGAAATCGAGTGCCTTGCCGGATATCTGCTCCGGCGACATGTAAGAATAGGAGCCCTTTAGTGTTCCGGCATCGGTCTTGTTGTCATAGAGGGACGCCTTGGCGAGGCCGAAATCAATGATCTTCAGTTCGCCTTCAAACGATACCAGCAGGTTCTTTGGTGAGATGTCCCGGTGCACGATCTTCAGCGGCTGGCCGTTGGTGTCGGTCTTGCGATGCGCATAGTCGAGCCCGCGGAGAAGCTGGCAGAGTATTTCCAGCACGGCGCTGGGAGGAATGGACCCGCCACGGGTACGGACCTCATCGAGCAGGTCGCTCAGGTTCTCGCCCTGGAGATATTCCATCGCGATGAAATACGAATCGTCCAGTTTCCCCAGATCGAAGATATGAATGATGTTCGAATGGCTCAGTTTCGACGCGAGGCGGGCCTCGTTAAGAAACATCCGTACAAAGCTCTGGTTCTGCGCATAGATGGGCAGAAGCTTCTTGATGACCAGTTCCTTCTCGAATCCGCCTTCCCGCTTCAGCCGGGCGAGATAGATCTCTCCCATTCCGCCGGAAGCGAGTTTCTTCAGTATCCGGTATGACGGGGCTGCCGATTCGGACGGCAGTGGTTCGAGCGGTTCGTCAGTCATGAAGTCAGGTTCGTGAGGAATTATCGGGAAAACAGATCCCTTACAGCCGGCAGTTCCGGTCCTTTACTTTGGGCATCTTCCCCGTTCTTGTCTGGTTTCTTTGTCTTGGCTGGCCTGGGTCCGGCGGGAGCGAGAGGCACTGGGCGGCTTGTGGGTGGATCTCCGGCGGCAGGGACCGCTACCTGACCCGATAGCCCTTCTCGGCCCTCCTGCTCTTCCGGAAGCGGTACGAAGCCGGCGGGGAGTTCACGGGCCCGGCCGCCCCGATAGAGCGGCGTCTGGAAACTCTTTTGGTACTGGGTCCAGCGTCCGTGGACTTCCGGATTGCCCGTGAGAGCTGTCGTCATCTGGTTCACCTTGGAATCCAGATTATCAACCATGTGGACGATCATGGCCTCCAGTGTTTGAGGCAGCTTGGGCGAACCGAACTCAAGCTGGCCGTGATGGGCAGCGACCAGATGCTGGCACTCCAGCTTGAGTGGTTCGGGAAATCCCGGAATCTCTCTGGTGATCTCCTCTATCTTCACGATCGCCATGGCGAGATGACCTACAAGGCGGCCCGCGTCGGTCATGTCGATTTTGGAGTCCCAGGAATATTCCCACACCTTGCCCATGTCATGGAATACGGCCCCCACGATGCAGAGATCCTGGCTGGCCTGGGGGTAATGCGGAGTTATCCGCTTGATGAGGTAAATGAGCGAGAGTGTGTGCTCCAGAAGCCCGCCGATCCAGGCGTGGTGATTCCCCATCGCTGCGGGTGCCTGCCGGAACCGGCGGGCGAACTCTTCGTCGTCGAGCAGGCGGTTGACCAGTTCCCTGAGATGCGCGTCCTGCATCTCGCTGATAATCCCGCGCAGCCGCCCCCACATCCAGTCCACGTCGCATCTGGTGGCGGGAAGAAACAGTGCCGGATCAACCTCGGAGACCGGTACGGCGTCCATATCCGAGATGGTGAGCTGGACATTGCCCTGGTAGACGCTCGCCCGTGCCGAGACTTTCACATAGTCACCCGCCTGAAAGCGCCTGGCGAGATCGTCGGCACGGTCCCAGACACGGCATTCAATCGTCCCGGTCCGGTCCTGGAGTTTCACGCGCAGGTAGGTGCTCCCTTTGCCCTTGTTGGTCTGTCCGGTGGAAAGTTCCGAGCACAGGTAAATCTCCGATATGGCATCGCCTTCGCGGATGTCGGAAACGAACTTGCGTGTGATTCGATCGGTCACAAAGCACCTGACGGAGCACCGGCGCCCCTGATCGGGCGTGCTGGCAATCCCCGGGAAAAAGCCCTCAACAGTCAGAAAGGCACTTTACCGCTCGTGCGCCATAGGTTCAACGGTAAAAGGCCCGAATTTGCCCGGTATCAGCTATGCTCGCCGGCAGATGATGGTGCTGCCGCCCCTGAACGATACGATTGCCGCCATTTCCACCGCCCCTGGAGTTGGGGCCATTGGCATTGTGCGCCTGAGCGGTCCCCGGTCCCATGCCCTTGTGGAAAAACTGACCGGACAGCCGCTGGCCGGTCCAAACCTGCTGGTTCGCCGCCTTCTGGCCGATCCGGCAACCCGTCGGCATCTGGACGAGGCAATGGTGGCTGTTTTCCGTGCCCCCGACAGTTTCAGCGGCGAGGACATGGCCGAAATCCACGCCCATGGGAACTGGACACTGCTCATGGATATTCTGGATACTTTCATCGCGCTGGGAGCGAGGAGGGCGGGGCCGGGAGAGTTCACCCTGCGAGCCTATCTCAACCGCAAGATCGATCTTGCCCGTGCCGAGGCGGTGGCAGACCTGATTCACGCACGTTCCGAGGAAGGCCGCCGCTCGGCTGTTGAGGCACTGGCGGGCCGGCTCACCCGGCGGTATGAAGAATGGAAAAGCCGGATACTGCGCTGGAAGGCGCTGACCGAGGTGGCGATCGACTTTACTGACGACGTGCGTGAAGGCGAGGCGCAGCCGGTCATGGCCGTTCAGGTGAAGGAACTGGCCGCAGAGGTTGCGGCTCTTGTGGCGACATGGGAGCGGGGCCGGGCAGTCACGGAGGGAATCCGCGTTGTGCTCGCGGGCAATCCCAACGCGGGCAAGTCCAGCCTGTTCAACCGGCTTCTGGGGGAGAACCGGGCGATTGTCCATGAAGAGCCTGGCACGACGCGCGACCGGATCGAGGAGTGGTGCCTGGTCGGCCGTATCCCGGCGAGACTTACCGATACGGCAGGTATCCGTGAAGGTACTGGCGGGGTGGAGGCCGAAGGGATCAGCCGTTCCCGGCAGGCGCTGGAGTCTGCCGATATCGTTCTTCATGTGGTCGATTCGGTAAAAGGGCTGTCAGGAGAGGACCAGGCGATTATTGCCGCGGTGGACCCCGCCCGCCGTATCGGTATCTGGAACAAGACCGACCTGCCGGGAACGCAGCCACTGCCGGATACCGGCCCGTGGATTCCCGTCAGTTGCGCGACTGGCGAGGGGCTCGAAAACCTAGTCCGTGCGGTCGAGGTCCGGTACGGCAGTGGCAACGAAGGTCCGGAGGGTATTGTCATCGCCCGGCGCCGCCAGCGGGATGCGCTCGCCGCCGTGGCGGAGGCTCTGGGCGAGGCGGCACGTCTCATGGAAGCGGGTGATCTGCCGGAAGTCGTATCGGTCGAGTTCCAGGCGGCGCTAGACCGGATTGGTGAGCTAACGGGCGAGACGACGCCGGACGACGTGCTGGGTGCGATCTTCAGCGAGTTCTGTATCGGGAAATAGGACTCAGGACAGTTCCGGCAGTCCACAGGATTTCAGCCATTCCAGGGCGAACGGGAACGGTCCGAAACCGCTGTCGATGTTGATGTGGCCACCGTTCGGAAAGACTTTCATGGGGCAATCGAAGATGCGGGCGATCTTCTCCTGCTCGGGAGGATCGATGTAGATATCGTCATCGCCGCAGACGAGCAGACGATGTTTCACCTTCGATTGCCACCGGGCGGTATCCATTGGGGGCGGGAAGAATGTCTCCACATCCTCGAACATCAGGTCAGGGGAGGGGGGTGCCACCTGAAGGGCGGAAAGAAACTCCCGGTCCGTCCGGGTTATGAGGTGATCGGCCACCCAGGTGCCAAGCGAGTGGGTGACCAGATGAACTGGCCCCTGGTGCGGTTCGATGATCTCCAGCAGTTCGCGCATCCAGACGTCCAGTTTGGGGTGATCGGGATCGGAAAGCTGCGGGAACTTGACCAGTGCGCCGCGCCTTGCCAGTTCGTCATGGACCCACCACTGCCAGTGGCCGGGGAGCGACGCCTGCCATCCATAGATGATGATGGTCAGGTGACGGCTCATTTGGCGGCTAGCCAGCGGGCCACATCCGGAGCATGGTAGGTGACGATGATGTCCGCACCGGCGCGTTTCATGGCGGTCAGGTTCTCAAGCACCACCGCCTTTTCATCGACCCAGCCAGCCTTGGCCGCCGCCTTCACCATCGAATACTCGCCGGAGACGTTGTAGGCGGCCACCGGCCGGTCTGAAATCTCCCGCACGCGCCGGATTACATCGAGGTAGGCAAGCGCGGGCTTCACCATGACGATATCGGCTCCCTCGGCGAGGTCGAGCGATGCCTCCAGCAGTGCCTCGCGGCCATTGCGCGGGTCCATCTGGTAGCTTCGCCGGTCGCCGAACCTGGGCGCTCCTTCGGCCGCCTCGCGGAACGGTCCGTAGTAGGCCGATGCGTATTTAACGGAATACATCATGACCGGGATGTGGCTGAACCCCGCCGCGTCGAGCCCAGTCCGTAAGCGGGCCACCGTACCGTCCATCATGCCGCTGGGGGCGATGACGTCAGCTCCGGCTTTTGCCTGCGAGACAGCGACCTTGACCAGTTCTTCCAGGGTCCGGTCGTTATCCACCACCGTGTCGGTGTCTTTGGAGAGCACGCCGCAGTGTCCGCTGGTGGTATATTCGCAGAAGCAGGCGTCGGCGACGAGAACGAGGTTTGTCCCTGCTTTCCTGAGCGTTTCGAGCGCCTGCTGGACGATCCCGTCGTGGATATGTGCGCCCGATCCGTGCTCATCCTTCGTTTCAGGGATTCCGAAGATCATCACCCCGGCGACGCCGGCCTTTTCCAGTTCCTTTGCATGTTCTGTGAGCACATCCGTGCTCATGCGGAACACGCCGGGCATGGAAGGGATTTCCTTGCGGACACCTTTGCCCGGTTCCACGAACACGCCCTGGATGAGATCGCCTGCGTTCAGTTCCGTCTCAGCCACGAGGTTCCGTAGCCGTGCCGTCCGGCGGAGCCGCCGGGGGCGCAAGGTGAGGCCGGGGTGCTTATTTAGGACATCCACCATTACGGAAGGACTTTATATGCAAAACAGGGGGAAGGCCAAAGGAGAGCTCACCCCAGCTTCCCGGCCAGCCGCTCGGCGGCGCGGGTGGCGAGCGTCATGATGGTGATCTGGGAGTTGACGCTGATAGCCGTGGGGACGGCGCCACCGTCAACGATATAGAGCCCCGGAACATCCCAGCTTTGGTGGTCGGGGTCGAGAACCGAATCCTTCCGGCGGGAGCCCAGCCGTGTCGTCCCGAGCGGGTGAAATCCAACGAGGGTATAGTCACGGGGCCTGATATCCGCCTTCCGGAGCCGTTCCACGTCGGCGTCCGAGCGGATAACGCCATGGTTTGGAAGCGAGGGATACACCTCTTTCGCCCCGGCAGCGCGAAGCACCTCAATGGTCCGGATCATGCCGGTCTTCAGCATCTTCAGCTCATAGTCACCGAGGTTGTAGTACCAGATATGCCGTCCGCCGGGGAGTTTCACCATCCGGCCGTTGCCCCGGTCGGTAACCAGGTAGCCAAAACCAGCCACCCGGTCGTAGGCTTCCATCACTTCCATCAGTTTCCGCCCGATGAAAGGGAATGTCATGGGGCCGATATCGAGCGGTGCCCCAGCGCCGTTCATCAGGATGCCGTCGCGCATCCAGTGGTCACAGGTGTAGCCGGATGGAATCGCGGCGTAGCCCCTGATCTCCTCATCGAACAGCCCTGAGCAGTTGGTTGAGGGGTGCACGGAAAGGTTCCGGCCCAACCAGCCGGAGCTGTTGCAGATGCCCTGCCGGTCGAGCAGCACAGGCGTCAGCATGGTTCCGCAGGCAAGTGCCGTCGCCCGCGCACGGACTTTCAGCATCTTGCCGGTTTCGAGGCACGTTGCTTCAATACCTACGGCACGGCCGTTTTCAATCCGCACCTTTTCGGCCTTAAGCCCGGTATAGAGCATGGAACCGCGCTTCAGTGCGGGCGGCAGGTAGGAGATGTTGGTCGATCGCCGCGCCTCGGTCGGACAGCCGAAGTCACAGACGCCCGACCCGTCGCAGCCGGGCGCATTGCGGCGGATGACCTTGTGGGACCAGCCGAGCTTTTCGCAGCCACGGGCTACAACGCGGGCTATGCCGCCCAGGTATTTCGGATCGCCCGGCTCCACCTGGAGTTCGCGCTCGACCTGCTCGAAATAGGGCCGCATGGTGTCTGGCTCGAAACCGGTGAGGCCGAACTCGTTCACCCACCGCTCCAGTATCCAGTCGGGAGTCCGGAAGCAGGTTCCGGTATTGATGGCGGTCGATCCACCGACCAGCCGCCCCATTGGGACGGCGATGAAGGTGTTACCAATGGTGCCGGTGGCTCCGCCGTTCCGGTGGTGGCGGCGGTGCATTTCGATAGAACGGCCGGTGAACTGGTCCCGGTCGCGCCACTCGCCTTCTTCTATAAAAACGACAGCAAGACCCCGCTCGGCCAGTTCCTTGCCGAAAACCGCGCCGCCAGCACCCGTGCCCACCACCACCACATCGCATTCGATCTCGCCGCTGCCGGCAGCATCGGCCCCCCGGATCACCTGCTGCCTCCACCGTTCAGGTGGCTCGGGTTTGCCGTGGAACTCATAGACACAGCCCATCGCGGTATAGACTTCCGGGTCGTCGAAGTGGGTGGTCTTGAACGGGGTGGTGAGGCCCATCGCGGCGAGCCGTAACGGTAAGGGCCCGCCCAGCCATCCGGCCAGGAACGCCTCACGTTCGTTCCGGGGCAGGTGCGAGAATCGTGCGCCGTGACCGGGTAGAGTGGCCAGTTCCAGCATGCGCAGGGAGCGCCCGAAAACAGCCGTGGCGCCGACGTGTGTGACGAACTTCTCGATTCTCTCGACGGTCCGTTCACCTGCGCCCTTGAAGACCCGTCCGTCGGGGAGCACTGCCTGGCCGACGGCCAGGGCGATCTGGCGTTCGGCAGGAGTCAGGCCAGCCGGCATGATGCTTATCTCGTCTCCGGCTGGTGGGCGCGGATCCAGTTGAGGACAAGTCGGTTCACTTCGACGGGATTTTCCTGATGAAGGAAGTGCCCGGTGCCTTTCACGCGCTCCACCTGAAGTCCGCCGGGAAAGTCTTCCGCACGCATAACGATGTCATAAAGGCGTGTATCCATGCAGCCGTCGGCCTCTCCGGTGAGGGCAAGCGTTGGTACATTGATCCGGGCTGTGGTGGCGGCTCGGGTATCGCGTGAAGCCTGCGAGAGCGGATCAAAGAAGGCGCGGTAATAATTGAGGGCGGCCTTCCTGACGCCCGGCTGGCCGAACGTCTTCTTGAGTTCCGCCATCTCTTCCGGCGGCCATTGCCATCCCGGGGACCAGTCGCGCCACAGCCTTTCGATAAAGGCCCAGTCGTTCCGCTCGACGATCACGTCTGCAAGAATGCGGAGCTGGAAGAAGATCATGTACCAGGAGTTCCGTATCTGGCCGGGCAGTTCCCGTAATCCGGTAGGCATGCGGCGGAGATGCGGTACGGCGAGTGTCGTGAGCGAATGGAACCGGTCAGGAGCGATGGTGCCGCTCGCATAGGTGACGATGGCACCCCAGTCATGTCCGACGAGATGGCATTTGGTCTCGCCAAGGCAGTCCATCCAGCCGAGCACATCCTCGGCCATGCGGATCACGTGGTAATCGTTGTCTCTGGGCTGGCAGGAAGGGGAGTAACCCCGCATGACAGGGGCAATGGCGCGGAAACCCGCTGCCGCCAGTGCAGGCATCTGGAGCCGCCAGGTGCGGTTATGATCGGGAAATCCGTGGAGCAGCAGCACGAGCGGTCCCGAACCTGTCTCCAGCGCCGGGAAATCCATGCCGCTGGCCTTCAGTGTAATCTTGCGGATATCGCCGGTGCCTTCCATGCCGGGGTTCCTATTACCATTCCGGCGGGAACGCGGAAAGGGGCGGCTTGTCCCTTTCCACCACTATCCGTTAGAAACGAGCAGCGGCTTAGGCTGGAAGGAAACAGTGCAATGGCGGGACTTACCTATAACGGACTGGCGCAATCATCGAACAGTGAACTGGAGGCAATTTTCCTGAAAGGCGTTCAGCCACAGCCTGAACAGTTTGCCGGCTATGAATTCCGGGGATTCAACACGCCCCTTTTTGCACGCCTTCTAGGCATCCAGAAGTTCATCAAGGGGATGTTTCGGAACCGGGAGGGGCAGGTCGAGGGGTACAACATCCCGGTAAGGCAGAACGGCCTTGAGGGTCCGTGGGAATACAAGACGACGGAGCCCAAGCGGTTCGGCTTCTATGATGTTTATCCCGTGCGGGAAAGTGAGCGCGACCGCAATTACCCGAACTCGACGCTGCTCAACTATGGCAGCAACAAGCGGAACGGCCTGTTCGACCCGTGGGTGCTGCGTGACTACATGATTCAGCCCGATCCGGCCAACCCCGATCTCTTCATCGGCAAGGCCTATATCCGCGTTGGCCCGATCTGTATCCCCTCGAACTTCTTTATCCTCGAACGTCTCAGTGTGACGGAGTGGAAGCCAGAGTAGTCCGTGCTGTTCCGGCAGAGGTTCCTGGATGGCATCGCCACAGGCCAGGTGACGCTCGCCTTCCGGCGCTGGGAAAAACCAGCGGTGACCCCGGGCAGGACGCAGCGTACTCCGGCTGGTGTGCTGGAGTTTCTCGCTGTGGATCTGATGGCGCTGGCGGCCATCACGGACCGCGAAGCGAAGCAGGCGGGATATAAAACACTGGATGAACTGCGGCAGGAACTGGCTGCAGGACGCGAAGGAAAAATCTATCGCATCCGGTTCCATCTGGCCGGCCCTGATCCGCGTATCGCCCTTCGAAAGCGTACGTCAATGACGGCCGCCGAACGGAAGGTCATTGACGGGAAACTGGCCCGTCTGGACGCAGCCAGCCGCCACGGCCCCTGGACTCGCCGTGTCCTTGATCTCATCCGGAGAAACCGGGGAGTGCGGGCTGTCGAACTGGCGGCGCGGATCGGAGGGGAAGCGGACAAGTTCAAGCTTGATGTGCGGAAGCTCAAGGAGTTGGGACTCACCAAAAGTCTTGGCACCGGCTATGGCCTTTCCCCGAGGGGCCGGGCTTATCTGAAACGGAAATAGTCCCTGCTTGCCCCGCAATCCTGCCTGCGGTCTAATGAGAAAATGGATTACCTTTATCCGTCGATGGACGTTCGTGGCCGGTTCGTTCAGCTCACAAGTTACGACAAGGGACCGCTGCCACAGCTTCCGGGCATCCTTGCCGACTGGTCGCGCAAGTGTGTGATTCTGAAACCGGGCAGAATCCACGAAGCGGCTGCCGTGGAAGGCGCGGGGATCGTGACGCGGATATTTGTAGGGTTCCCGGCATGGTGGCGGCCCGCGCTCTACCGTGAGATCGCCCTCAGAATATACTGGGATGGAGCGGAACAGCCTTCTGTCGAAGCCCCGATCGGAGATTTTTTCGGTATCCATCACTGCCGTTACCGGCAGTACAGTTCCCGTCTCTTTAGTATCGTGTCGGGGGGGATCGTCTGTAGCGCTCCGATGCCGTTCGGGAAAAGTTTTCGCATGACCCTCACGCAGGAGGGTTCACTCCCGGTTCCACTCTTCTTTTATGGGCTTGGTTATTACGAACTGTCTCCGGAAGCGGTTTCGCCGCTCCGGTTTTCCTGCCAGTGGCGGCGGGATCCGATCTGCCGCGAGGGTGAGCCGTTTCCCTTCCTCGAAGCCCGGGGCCGGGGATTTTATACTGGGATGCATCTTTCCACCCAGAATCGTGACTGGTGGCTGAGGCCGCCCATTCTGGGTGCCGTGCTGCCGAGAGGTTTCGGCCTCGGACATCTGGAAGGATGGGAGGAGATTTTCACCGACGGTTCTGATCAAAGCAGTCATACCGGCACGGGGCATGAGGAGTATTTCAATACCGGCTGGTATTTCGCGGATGGCCGGTTCACCTCGCCAGACTGGGGCTGCCTTGGACGGAGCTACCTTACCGGGCGGACCGCTTCATACCGCTACCACTGGCTTGATCCGATTCCGTTCAGGGAGAACATTCGCGCCGTCATTCACCACGGAGTCTACGACAACATCCCGGCCGACTACAGCTCATGTGCCTATTGGTATCAGGAAGGGCCACCGGGCACCAACTACCGGATGCCGCCAGCAAGTGAACGGCATGTGCTGCCGTCGCTGACTTCGCGCCGTCCTGGGTACCGTTAGGCTGCACTGGACGTGCCGGAGGCCGGGCGCACGTCATCCAGTCCTTGCGCGCCAAACTCCTTTGTCGGAACCGGAACGCTTGTCTGGAACTCCCTGAACCCGTAGGGAATCTGGTGGCCCCGGGCCCGGAAGTGCGGAATGACTTCCTTCCCAAACAGCTCCAGCGAACGCAGGATATCCCGGTGGGGGAGTGAACCCATCTGGACGAGAAACACCATCTGTGTGACTCCGGCTTTCTCGTATTTCTCGATCGCATCACCGATTTCGTCCGGCGTGCCGACGAGGAGCGTTCCTTCCGAGACGAGCCGGTCCATATCCATCGGTTTCCCGTCGCGGCCCACGCCGAAGTCGGCCTGTCCACGGTTCGCCATCTGGGTATAGTACTCGTAGCCGGGGATCTCCTTGCCATACCAGGGCGAAAAGAGCTGGAGCGCCTTGACGGCGAAATAGGCCGACGCGGGGATCCCCGCCATTCGGGCCTGCCGTCGGTCAGAATGGCAGTAGAGGGGTACTGAAGCGGCGAGGTTCGGGTTGATAAAGTCGCCGACCTGAAGTGTGGGGTTCTTGAGCGCCTCCCAGTAAACGCTGCTCTGCTCGCCAAGGGCTACCGCCGCATTGAAACCGAAACACAGAACTCCAAGGCCGCGTTCTCCGGCCTGTCTGAAAGTCATCGGCTGCGTCGCCGCGACCCACAGCGGCGGATGCGGAGACTGGATCGGCTTGGGGAGGACATGTCTCGGCGGCATGTCGAGGTATTTCCCCTTGAAGGAGAAAGGCTTGTCCGCGGTGGATTTCCACATTTTCGGGATGAGGGAAACGAATTCCTCCCACTGGGCCTTGGAGTCGGCTGGATTGATTTCAAATCCGCCCAGTTCTGCCTCGGTAATCGACCGGCCGGTGCCAAGATCGTACCGGCCATTGCTGAGAATATCGAGCACGGCAGCACGTTCGGCGACCTTTGCAGGGTGATTGAACCGGTGCGGAAGCTGGACGATACCGGAACCGATGCGGATCCGTTTCGTCCGCTGGGTCACCGCACCCAAGAACACCTCAGGCGCAGAGGAGTGGGAATACTCGGTAAGGAAGTGATGCTCGACTTCCCATGCGTAGTCGAAGCCTACGTCTTCGGCGAGACAGATCTGCTCCAGTGCCTCCCAGTAAACCCGGTAATCCTGTGCAGCGGAGTGGGGGAGCGGGGTGTTCATCTCGTAGATCAGGCCGAACTTCATGATGTCTCCGTTTCCGGCTTTTATCCCTTGCCAGAGGGGTTTCAGGTCCATCACACTAATCCGAGCTAGTGCTCAGATACTACTCGGATTTGGTGACTACGATGAAAATGCGGGCTCAGGCGCGAAAAACGGCTGCCATACGCCGGAGAAGTCCGATTCAGAAGCGGTCGCAGGCGACGGTCAACGCCATTCTGGAGGCAACTGCTCAGGTTCTGGTGGAACACGGATACGCCAAGGCATCAACCAACAAGATAGCCCGGCGGGCCGGAGTCAGTATCGGTACGGTTTACGAGTATTTCCCGGACAAGGATGCGATAGTGATGGCGCTTCTGGATGCCTTGGTAAGGGAAACGCTGGAACGGCTCCAGAAGGAAATGGCTTTGCTCCTTCCGGAATCGCTGCCGGTTGCCACCCGTCGCTGGCTCAGGATGGCGGTTGGAATGATGCGGGAACGGCGGGAACTGGTGAGAATCATCGTCGAGCAGGTTCCGCGATGGGACGAAGTGGCCCCGGTCCGTGATGTCGAACGGAAGATGATTGAATTCAGCCGGACGCTGGCCCGGGACACGGACCGTCATTTCGCAAGCCACCGGAACCTGGAGGCTGCCCTGTTTCTTGTCTCCGGGATGATTCGGGCTGCTGTCCTGCGTATTGTCCTGGAAAAACCGGATCACCTGACGGAAGACGAACTGATCGATGAACTGGCCGATATCGTCACCGGCTATTACGAATACACCCGGAGTGTGTAGTGCAAAAACTGCTTGCGGCCCATCGGGCTTTGACGCAAACTCCGGGCCGGGGTTCAGGGGGAGACAAGTTAACGGTCAGGGGGATCATCAGTGGCGGAACTTAGAGGTAAATGGGCGGTCGTAACGGGCGCATCGAGCGGTATTGGCCGTGACATGGCTCTTGTGCTTGCCGGGCGGGGCATGAATGTCGCGCTAGTCGCCCGCCGTGAGGACCGGCTCCGCGAACTGGCACACGAGATTGAAACAGGTCACAAAGTTTATGCGCGGGTAATCCCGCTGGACCTCGGCCGTCTGGAAGCCCCGGTGGCTCTTTGCAGCCGCCTCAAGGAAGAGGGTATCCAGCCGGAAGTTTTTATCAACAATGCCGGGTTTGGCATCAAGGGTGATTTTGTGGCGGTTCCCTGGGAGCGACAGGAACAGATGCTGAACCTGAATCTCGTCAACCTCACGCACCTGACGCGCCTCCTGCTGCCAGAGATGCTCCAGCGCGGATCGGGTTATATCCTTCAAGTGTCGAGTATCGGTGCCTACCAGCCGACGCCCACCTACGCCACCTACGCGGCAGCGAAAAGCTATGTGCTCAATTTTGGCGAGGCGGTGAACTGGGAGCTTAAGGGGAGTGGCGTCAGTGTCTCGGTGCTTTCTCCCGGTGGGACACTGACCGAATTCATGGATGTGGCGGGGCAGAAACCGGGGTTTATGGTGAGGCTTGTGAGCATGACCAGCCGCCGGGTGGCTGAAATAGGCATCAATGGCATGCTCCGGCGCCAGTCCAATATCCTGCCTGGCTGGCGTAACTGGCTGACTGCTTTTACAACGCGATTGGTTCCGCGATGGTTGCTTATGTTCATGGCCGACTGGATCATGTATGACCGCGATGCCCCATCGGCGCGGGCCGGGAAGCAGTGATGGCGCAGACAATTGGTGAGGGCGTGCAGTTCCGCCCGGATGGTCCGGGTAGGCCCAGTACCATTACTGCAGCCCGTGATGTGTTCGCATCAGCCGTGGAAGCAGTTGACCCTGCGCTTGCCGGGGCAATCCGGAGCGAGTCCGACTGGCGTGCCACCTATACCCGGTACGGCGTTCCCATGATGCTGGCAGGATTAAGGAGCCGGGAGGCAGCACTCACTATTGCCCGTAAGGGTGTTCAGGCAGCTCACAATAAGGTCCAGTTTGTTCGCGACGGCCGCGCCATGCCGGTTTCTGAAGTGGCTGCCCTGAGTGGTGCCTTTGAGACCGAAACCATTTGCGGAGAGGGAAAGCGGTTCTCCAGCCTGAGGGTGCCGTTCGGCGGCCGTATCCTGGAAGGCGCTGAACTGGAACAGGAAATCATTCGCTGGCGGGACCGGCATCTCGCGGAGCCAGCCTGTGTGGAAGCGCTACTCGCGCTGGCCCGCGATCCTGCACCACTGGATCTCTCCGGACGGACATTCGTGCTGCTTGGCGCCGGGGCGGAAGTCGGCCCGTTACGTCCTCTTCTCGAGTGGGGTGCGACGGTTCTGGCACTCGACCTGGACAGGCCTGAAGTGTCTGAACGTATAGCTGCAACGGCGAAGGCGACGTCTGGCCGTGTACTGCTGCCACGGAAGCCGGGCCGGGCACCGGGTGCGGACCTTCTTGCGGAGCTGCCGGAAATCATCGACTGGCTGGACAAACAGGGGAAGATCGACGTTATCGGTGCCTATGCCTACCTGGATGGCGAAAAACATGTGCGGGTAACGATAGCGATGGACCGGATCATTTCGGCACTGGCGGCCATTCATCCGGAAACAATGGTTGCCTACCTGATGACTCCGACGGAAGTATTTGCGGTGCCGGAAAAGACGGCAGTGATCTCTCGTAACTCATTTGATGGCCGGGGACTGCTCTCCCGGCCATTGCGTTCACTCTCGCGGGGTCGGCTGTTCGAAGCGAATATCCGGTCAGAAGCGGCGCTGGATGACTCGCCGCACGCCGTGGTCGATTGCGTGGAGGCCCGGCAGGGGCCCAACTACCTGCTGGCCAAACGGCTCCAGCGGTGGCGGGTTTTTCTGGCCCAGGCCGAGGGCCGCCGGGTATCCTGCAATGTCGCGCCTATGACACGGACCAGATCGGTGCTGTCGAACCGTATTTATGCAGCCGGCTACCGGGGAACGAAACCGCTCGGGATTGAGACTTTCGATGCGGACACGACCAACACCGTGATGGCGGCGCTTCTTGTGCAAGATCTGCATCGTCCCCTGGCGAATAGGGCGCACCCGGAAACCATCTTGCGGGACCGGGCGTTTCATGGCGGATTATGGACCTGTCCGTACCAGCTCCGTACGATCATTGAGGCGGGAGTTGCTGCGGGGCTGCTTCGGGCTGGGTGAAATGGACGGGAGCCGGTTGAAATGCGGGCAATAGTTTTCCACAGGATCGGTGCGCCGCTCGCCGTGGAAACGGTGCCGGATCCTTCGCCGAAAGCTGGCGAAGTGGTGCTGAAGGTGTGCAGTTGTGGCATCTGTGGTTCCGATCTGCATGCCGCATCACTCCCGCCGGGCCTGCCGCCGAAGACGGTGATGGGGCACGAGTTTTCAGGTGAAATCGTGGCCGTTGGGGCCGATGCAGGGAACAAATGGAAGGAAGGCGACCGTGTCTGTGCGCTACCCTTTGTCGCCTGCGGGAAATGCGAGGCCTGCCTGTCGGGGGATGGAATCCGGTGTATGAAAATCCGGGCGACGGGACTTGGCCAGATACCGGGTGCATACGCCGAGTATGTAATTGCCGGATCCAGCGAGCTTCTGAAACTGCCTGAAAGCGTGAGCTTCCAGCAGGGCGCGCTGGTGGAGCCGGTCGCCGTGGGCCTGAATGCGGTGAACCGGTCGGAGATCAGGCGCGGCGACAGTGTACTGGTAGTCGGTGCCGGTCCGGTGGGGCTGGTGACCGCCATGTGGGCCCGGTTCTTCGGCGCCCGTCACGTGATCGTGAGTGAAAAATCGCCGGGGCGTCTGGAGATGGCCGCGAAATTCGGTGCGACTGGCGTCATTGATGCTTCACGCCAGAGCCCGGCAGCGGAGTTTGCGAAGCTTGCCGGCGGGCCACCGGACGTGGTGTTTGAATGCGTCGGCGTGCCGGGGCTTATCCAGCAGTGTATCCAGACCGTGAAGCCGCGCGGGCGTATTGTCGTCGTCGGGGTATGCTCGCAGAACGATACCATCTTTCCGCTTCTGGCAGTCATCAAGGAAGTACGTATGGATTTCGTCGTGGGCTACCGGCGGCAGGATTTCCAGTTCACGCTCGACATGATGGCGGCAGGACGTATCGACCCGCTTCAGATGGTAACCGGGGTGACCGGCCTGCAGGGTTTCCCTGACGCATTCGAAGCACTCAAGGTGCCTGACCGCCAGTGCAAGGTAATGCTGGACCCTTGGCAGTAGTCAGTCCCGCATCGCGGTGACGGGAGACATGCGGGATGCCCGGATGGCGGGCAGCAGCCCGCCAATGATTCCCATCACACCGGCGAATACGAGCGATCCGATCACGATTCCAGCCGTCGGTTCAAAAGAGACAGTAATCTCCGACCAGGTGCGCATGTTCAGGGTTGAAAAGCTGACCCACCGCATCGAAAGGGCCAGAACCGCACCGATGCCCCCTCCCACAAGTGCCAGCAGCACCGATTCCAGCAGGAACGACACAAGGACGCTGATACGCGAGAACCCGAGTGCAAGCAGGGTTCCGATCTCGCGTTTCCGGTGAGCGATGGATGCATACATGGTGATCATGGCGCCGATCATGGCGCCAGTAGAAAACAGAACGGCGATCATCATCCCCATGGCAGTGATGAACAGGGCAAGTCCTTCGGACTGCTTGTTGTAGTAGCTGCGCTCACGCATGACTTCCATGCTGAGCTGCCGGTCGGTTTCTATGCGGGCCCGGAATGCGTCGAACCGGCCGGGCGACTGCAGGCGCACCCGGATTGACGAGAGCCCGCCAAGCCGGCCGAATGCACTCCGCACGGCGTCGATATCGGCCCAGACTTCGGAATCGTAGGCCGAGCCCTGGGCGTCGAAGATACCGACGACCTTGACGGGCCGGTTCTTGCGAAGTTCGAACGACTGCCCCAGATCCATCCCTGCAAACCTTCCGCGGATGGCCTTGCCAATGATTGCCTCGTCGGTGCCGGGAGTCGCAGCCCTGCCTTCGATGATCTTCACGGATGACCGGAAGGGAAGCACGTTGTCCGGGACGCCCCGGACAGTCACATTGGCGAACTGGTCGGGCATCCTGGCGATTGGTTGTGCCAGCACAACCACCACTTCCCCCAGTGCCTGCGGTATGCCACCGGAGCCAGTAGCTATTTCGCCGGCACCAGCCACGATTCCGAGGTGTGCAGCATCGATTCCACTGGAAAGTTCCGCATCCGCGCCTTTGCGGAGGAGAATCGCCACACCATCTTCACCGGAGCGTCCAAGTGTGCGCTCAATTCCTTCGGCCAGCATCAGCACTGCGGAAAAGACAAAGACCACCATTGCCAGCCCTGCCGCTGCCGCGATGGTATTCCGCTTCCGGACCTTCAGGCTCCGGATATTGTAAGCAACCGGTATCATCAGCCCACCTGCCTCAACGCGTCGGTGACCTTCATTCTTGCCGCGCCCCATGCCGGTGGTATGGATGCCAGCACACCCAGCAGCCCGCACAGGAGGACCGCAGTGACGGCTGTAACCGGATCGATCCGGAAATAGGGGAAGTAAGCCCCCATGTTTTCCTCCAGCCACCGGCCCATTCCCAGTTCCACGATGGGATAGGCGAGGACGAGCCCGATGAGACCGCTCAGGATGCCCACGGCAGCAGCCTCGCCCATGATCGGCACGACGATCTGTCCGGGCGAAAACCCGAGCGCCCGGAGAACGCCGTTTTCGCGGGTACGTTCCCTGACGCCCATGGCGATCGTGTTGCCGAGAATCATCAGCATGATCAGCATGATGACGATTGAGACAATATCGAGTGCCTTCAGTATCCCCGAAACCATGCCCATGAACGAGAGATTCAGGTCACGCTCGCTTTGGGTAAGCGTGGGCACCTCCCGTTCGTCGAATATCCGGTCCACCTCCTGGGAAATCCGCGTCCCGGCGGTGGGATCGTCCACCCGGCTTACGATCCAGCCGATCTGGTCGCGGCGGGCTTCCTCGATCGAATCATTGAGATAGTCCCAGTGGAAGAACAGTGACATCCGGTCGATCGTCTGCCGGGTCGGCACGTATATCCCCGACACTGCAAACTCCCACGAGCCGGGAAAGATCGTTCCCTGCAGTGTCACCCGGTCGCCGGGCTGGACGCCGAGTTCCTTGGCCAGCACTTCACCAACGATCGCGCCATTACGGGTTTCCAGCCAGGCGGTCTTCTGGTCCTCGGGGAGCATCACTTCATCATAAACATCAAGAAATGTCCGGGTATCGACTGCGATGGTGGCGAAAAAACTGTCCGGGCGGCGCGGATCACGCGCACCAAACCAGTTCATCCAGGTTGCCGCCTGAATACCCGGAACCTCGCGCACCGTATCGGCATAATGCTTGGGCATGCTGATGACGAACGACATCTTGTGCCGGGTGGCCAGCCGGTCTTTGGCGGCAAAATCAGCGGCAACGCTCCACGCCGTCAGCACGGTGCGAATTGCTACAAATGCCACGACGGCGATGGCAAGTGCCACCATCGTGAGAGCGGTGCGAACCGTGTTCCGGCGGATATTCCGCCGTGCCAGCAGGGCCAGGCTCATACGAGGTTGCCCTTGTCGAGACGGCGGATTGCATGGGCGCGCTCGGCCGCTGCCGGATCGTGGGTCACCATCAGGATGGTCTTGCCAAACTCGCTGTTCAGCTTCTCCAGCAGGGCAAGGACATCGTTGGCGCTATCCCGATCGAGGTCGCCGGTCGGTTCGTCCGCCACGATCAGTTCCGGATCGTTGACAAGTGCACGGGCGATAGCGACGCGCTGTTCCTGTCCGCCCGAAAGCTGGCGCGGATAGTGGTGAAGCCGGTCGGCAAGGCCCACAATGCGGAGAGCGGTTTCAGCCCGCTTTTTCCGTTCGGCTGCGGGCAGGTGCGTAAGGAGCAGGGGCAACTCGACATTCTCCAGCGCAGTCAGCACCGGGAGGAGGTTGAAGGTCTGGAAGATAAGCCCTAGCGTCGTTGCGCGGAATCTGGCCAGTCCGCCATCTTCCATATCCGTCAATACATGGTCAGCAACCCGGACTGTGCCGGCAGTCGGCCGGTCAAGACCGGTAATGATGTTGAGGAGGGACGACTTGCCGGAACCGGATGGACCCATGAGCGCGACGTAACCGCCCTTGGGGAGGCTGAAGTCGAGATTGTGCAGGACGGTAAGGGCTTCGTCTCCGCGGTGGTAGGTCTTGGTGATGCCTTGCAGTTCCACCATCGGCCTGCTGTCAGTCTGTTGCGCGGGTGCATTCACGGGAGTGACTCCTTGATTGGGTGTCCGTCAGCGAGACCCGGCGGCGGCTTGTCGACAATGCGGGTGCCGGGTGTCGGTCCTTCGACGAGGCGGTAATAGTTTCCGCGCTCTTCATCGAAAGCAATATGGGTACGCCGTGCCTTGCCATCCAGGATAACAAACACCGCTGCATCGTTCCGGTCGCCAACAACAGCCGACTTGGGGACAAGCAGTTCGTCGGGCTTGTTCCGGATATCTTCGGGGAGTTCTTCGGTGAGAAATCCCACACGCGCCGACATGTCAGGCAGAACGCCTTTGGGTTCGTCCACGAATGCCGCCTTGACGGTGATGGTGGCTTTTGCCTTGTCGACCCGCTGGCTGATCTCATGCACCTTGCAGCGGAGTCTCCGGTTGGGAAATGCGTCCAGCACAATCTCGCACGGATTGCCCGGAACTACCTGGGCGAGCCGCCGCTCAGGGACATCGACTTCGACCATAAGGCTGGACATGTCGGCGATTTCGGCAATATTGGCCGCCATTACCCCGACCAGTTCCCCCGGCTCGGCTGGCTTGGCGATGACGACACCGCTCAGGGGTGCCTCGATCCGCATGTACGAGAGCGTCGTACGGAGGGCATTTACTTCGGCACGGGCCATATCCAGTTCGGCCTGTGCAGCATCCCTGGCAGCGACAAGCGAATCGCGGCGCGCTTCCAGATCCTCGACCGTCGCATAGGCGGTGACCCCTTCTTCGGCGAGCCGGCGCTGCCGGTCCGTCTGGCGGTCCACCTCCAGCAGTTGTGCGGCTGCGGTCCGTACGCGCGCCTCGGCTGAAGCCGCTCGTGCCTGGGCTACCGTAATGGCCGCCCGTTCCTGCGCGTCTTCCAGTTCGGCGATCAGGTCGCCTTCCTTAACCGTGTCGCCCTCGCGGACGTAGATCCTGACAATCCGGCCGGTGATCTTGGCACCGACCTTTGAAACCCGCTGAGGAACCACATAGCCGCTCGCTGTCAGCAGCACTGAAGCCCGGGCGGGGGATGCAGAAATAACCTCGGTCACTTCCACATTGGTCTTGAAGACGATCCGGCGGGCGATTGGGACCAGTATGACGATTGCGGCAATTCCGGCGGCTATGGGTATGACCCAGCCCAACTGGCGCCGTTGCCGGGGAGGGGGAGTATCGCGTGATATGCGCAGCGAATTGAGATCCGATGACAGCTGATCGGTCATGGGGACTTCATAGCCGAAAATCCGGTGGTTTCCAGCGAAGCGCACCCATAAACGGGCATGTACCGGCCACGCGGGACTGGTTTAACAGGATGTTTTCTGAACTGGACGCCCCGCTATTCAAGGCAAACACAGAGTTAAGGCTGGTGCGAGAGAGGGGACTTGAACCCCTACGCCTTGCGGCACAGGCTTCTAAGACCTGCGTGTCTGCCAATTTCACCACTCTCGCGCATGTTCTGTCGCGTCTGTCGGCAAGTGATACCGGTGAAAGCCTCTAATCAATACGGGAAATACCATGAGGAATCCAGTGTCGGCTTCTTCCCTACGGAATGGTCTGTCAGGGCTATTCTCAAGTCAATCAGAGGCCATATAACTAGCTGTAATTACTTAGATAAATGCGCTGCCCACTTAATCAAAGACAAATCCAGTCCTATCTTGACAACCTTGGCCACAGGATTCATCTTGATCTCGGACAATTAAGGTCGGGTTTTGAGGAAATTGGACCCGCCGAAAGGAAAAGGGAACGCGAAATGTTTCAGTTCACCAAGAAAACTGAATACGCGATCATCGCGCTCAAGCATATCGCTTCCCAGTCGGAAGGGACCTACTCCAGTGCCCGTGAAATAGCCGACAGGTACCACCTTTCGTTCGATCTGGTTTCAAAGATCATGCAGAAACTGAAGCGGGAAGGCTACGTACAGAGCCACCAGGGAATCCTGGGCGGGTACAGTCTTTCCACGGATCTGGACCAGGTCAGCCTCGCCAGGTTCATTGAGGCGATGGATGGTCCTTTGGGAATGATCGAATGTGCCCGTCCTGGCGGGGTTGATGGCAAGGGTACCCAGACCTGCATCCAGTTCAACCACTGCACGATTGTCGGACCCATGCGGCGGCTGAATGGCCGGGTGAAGGATGTTCTCGGCTCGACGACGCTCGGGGAAATTTTCGCGGGCGTTTCTGACCCGGTTCAGGAAGGGCAGCGGCCGGCGGCAGGTAACCCTGGGGCCGCCGCCGCCGCTGACTGATTTTGGGTTTTCGGACGTCCAGCAGGGACAGCCAGCGAAAGGTGATTTTGGACTCATGCCGGAGATGAAGACACTGGAAAACGGGGTTCGCGTGCCGGTCTACATGGACTACCACGCAACGACGCCTGTTGATCCCGATGTGCTCAAGGTGATGCTGCCGTATTTCACCGAGGAGTTCGGCAACGCGGCAAGCCGTAGCCATGCATACGGATGGGCCGCCGAGGCTGCCGTCGAAAAGGCCCGCGGCGAAATTGCCGCCTTGGTAGGGGCCGACCCGAAGGAAATCATATTCACCTCCGGGGCGACCGAGTCGGACAACATTGCCGTGCTGGGCACCGCCGAGATGTATGGCGAGAAGGGCAAGCACATCATTACTACGAAGATCGAGCACAAGGCGGTGCTTGATCCGTGCAAATACCTAGAGAAAAAGGGTTTCGAGGTGACCTACCTCGATGTCGATTCCACCGGACGCATTTCGCTGGAGCAGCTCGCGGGGGCAATCCGCAAGGACACGATCCTGGTTTCGGTGATCTTCGCCAACAACGAGATCGGCACGATTCAGGATATCGAGGCGATTGGGCGGCTCTGCAAGGAAAAGGGCGTTATCTTCCATACCGATGCTGTGCAGGCGATCGGCAAGGTCAGGGTCGATGTCCAGCAGATGGGCATTGATCTCATGTCGCTCTCGGCCCACAAGATGTATGGCCCCAAGGGCGTGGGTGCCCTCTATGTCCGGCGTCGCAACCCCCGTGTGCGCGTCGCGCCGGTCATTCATGGCGGCGGTCACGAGCGTGGCATCCGGTCGGGAACGCTGAATGTGCCGGGCATTGTGGGTTTTGGTGCATCTGCGGCCAAGGCGGCACAGGTGTGGGAAGAAGAGAGCGGACGGCTCCGCAAGCTTCGGGACCGGATGTGGGATGGTTTCCGCAAGGAACTGGACGAGATCTACCTGAACGGCCATCCAGTCCACCGGCTACCGAACAACCTGAACATTTCGTTCGCCTTCGTGGAAGGCGAATCGATGATGATGGCGATCAAGAATGTGGCGGTGAGTTCGGGTTCAGCCTGTACGTCGGCCAGTCTGGAGCCGAGTTACGTGCTCCGTGCGCTCGGCGTGGGAGAAGAACTCGCCCATACATCCATCCGGTTCGGCCTGGGCCGTTTTACGACCGAAGCGGAAACGGATTTTGTGATGGACGAAGTGATCCGCGCCGTGCGGCGGCTGAGGGATCTTTCGCCATTGTACGAGATGCACAAGGAAGGGATTGATCTGAAGTCGGTGCAGTGGGCAGCCCATTGAGTTCCGACCCATATTAAGGTGACGCCAAAGAAAGAGAATTGCATATGGCATACAGCAGCAAGGTAATTGACCACTTCGAAAACCCCCGGAATATGGGCGCCCTGGACAAGGGTGACGACAACGTCGGCACGGGTGTCGTCGGCGCGCCTGAATGCGGTGACGTCATGAAACTGCAGATCAAGGTGAAAGACGGCCGGATTGAGGATGCCAAGTTCAAGACCTTCGGTTGCGGGAGCGCCATCGCCAGCAGCTCGCTTGCAACCGAGTGGGTGAAGGGCAAGACCGTGGACGATGCGCTCAAGATCAAGAACACCGATATCGTGAATGAACTGGCACTGCCGCCGGTGAAGATCCATTGCTCGGTGCTGGCCGAGGACGCCATCAAGGCCGCTATCAACGACTACCTGAAGAAACAGGGTCAGGATACCAAGAAGGAAAGTTGAGACGGGCGATGAGCGACCAGATTATCACCCTGACCGACCAGGCCGTGCAGCAGGTCCAGCGGCTCATGGAAAAGGAGCAGATCGGTGCGGCCGGTCTGAGGGTGGCTGTTGTCGGGGGTGGCTGCTCGGGAATGAGTTACCGGTTGGCATTCGAGAAGGAGCCTGGTGCCTATGACCGGGTTCAGGATACCGGTGCCTTCAAGGTATTCATTGACCCCAAGAGTTCTCTCTACCTTCAGGGGATTCAGCTCGATTATACGGATGGACTCGAAGGTTCCGGTTTTGTTTTCAATAACCCCAATGCCAGCAAGAACTGCAGTTGCGGCGAATCGTTCGCGGCATAGGGAGAAGTGTGGTTCGCCGGCCGTCTTTCCAATGAGGCCATCAACTAACCACGAGACGGTCCTGTATGCCTGTGAGTTCTGCGGCCATTCGGTCGCCGGCAGCGACGCGTTCTGTCCATCCTGTGAAGCCGTGCAGCCGCTCCGGGGCGATGAGGACTATTTTACGGTCATGGGGGTTCCCCGGTCGCCTGACTTCGATACGAAGCAGGGTGAGAAACGGTTTTACGAGCTGTCGCGACGGTTGCATCCGGACCGCTATACCCGGAAGCCCGGGCAGCTCGAAAATGCCATGCATCGCTCGGCGCTGGTGAATGACGCTTACCGGACACTCCGGAACCCGGATAGCCGTCTGGATTACCTGCTTGTCCTGGAAGGGAAGGAACTGGGGCTGGAGGCGGGGAAGACGGCGGCAAAAGGGCAGGTTCCGGCGGAACTCGCTGAGGACTACTTCGAGCTTCAGGAGGCCCTGATGGAAGGTGGCGTGGAGGCGAAAGCGGCGCTCCAGGCGTTTGAGACACGGCTGGCAGCCAGCGAAACCGGAAACCAGGAAGCAGTTGATCGTGTCGTTCGGCGCTGGCACGAACACGGTCTGCATGATCCCGGCAGGCGAGCTGGGGCACTGGATCTCCGCAAATCGATTCATGCGGAACTGGCGCAGATACGGCAGGTGCGTCAGTACTTGTACCGGATGCGCGAGGATATCGCACGGCTCACACAAAAGGCCGGCTGAAAAGCCGGATAGAGGTTTACTGAATGGCCCGTCCCATCATGATCGACATGTCGGCCATCAAGGGCAAGAAGGAAAAGGCCCCGGTTGTAGGCATTGACCTTGGAACGACGAACAGCCTTGTGGCGGTTTCCGATCAGGGCGGACCGCGCATACTCGTAGACTGTGACGGGCATCCGCTGCTGCCTTCCATGATCGCCTTCACGGGTGACGGGATCATGGTCGGTGAACGGGCGCGGGCACAGCGGATCCTGAATCCCGAACTGACGCTGTTTTCGGTGAAGCGGTTCATGGGGAAACGCTATGAGGAAGTCAAAGAGATAGCGAAGCAGCTTCCCTATTCGGTCGAGCCGACGGACAAGGAGATGGTCAATTTTGTCGTCGGAGGCCGGAAGCTGAATCCTGTGGAGGCGTCCTCGCTCATTCTTGCTGAACTGAAGGACCGTGCCGAATCTGTCCTCAAGCTGCCGGTGGAAGATGCCGTCATTACGGTCCCGGCCTATTTTAACGACAGCCAGAGGCAGGCGACGAAGATTGCCGGGGAGATTGCGGGGCTCAATGTCATCCGTATCATCAACGAGCCGACAGCAGCCGCGCTCGCCTATGGCCTGGACAAGAAAAAACAGGGCCTCATTGCCGTTTATGATCTGGGTGGCGGGACTTTTGATATCTCCATCCTGAATCTCCGGGACGGGGTGTTCGAGGTGAAGGCGACCAACGGCGACACTCAGCTGGGCGGAGATGACTTCGACAATGCCTTTGCCCGGTGGATCAATGAGGAGTGTGAGCGTGAAACGGGCCGGAATCTGCTGGATACGGCCGTTGGACGTGCCGTGCTTGCTGCCGAATGCGAACGCGTGAAAATCAGGCTGTCGGACGAGCAGGGCGCGGTTTTTGAAGTGAAAACCGGCGATTTCAGTTACCGGCAGACCGTTTCGCGCAGCCAGTTCGAGGCGGTGATCCGGCCGATCGTGGAGCGTACTGGCGTGATTGTGCGGGCGGCCATGAATGATGCCGGGGTGAGCCCCAAGGAAATTGACGAAGTAGTGCTGGTGGGCGGGTCCACCCGTGTCCCGCTCGTACGGAAATTCGTCGAGGATGTTTTTGGCCGCAAACCGCATACGGAACTGAATCCCGAGGCGGTGGTTGCGCTTGGGGCGGCCGTGCAGGGCGAGATCCTGTCCGGAGGCCGGGATGACCTGCTGCTGCTGGATGTTATCCCGCTCTCGCTCGGAATCGAGACAATGGGCGGTGCGATGGCCAAACTGATCCACCGGAACACGACCATCCCGTCCCTGGCGAAAGAGAACTTCACGACATTCGTGGATGGGCAGACGAGGGTAGCGATCAATATCTACCAGGGCGAGCGTGAACTGGTCCAAGACTGCCGGCTTCTGGGAAAATTCGAGCTGAGCGATCTCCCCCCGCTTCCCGCCGGGGTTCCCCGGATCGAGGTGTCTTTCCTCGTGGACGCCAACGGCATCCTGAAAGTTACTGCCAAGGAGTTACGTACTGGCCGGGCGGCGCAAATCCAAGTGGAGCCCGCTTCAGGGCTCGACGAGAATACCATTGAGAGGATGCTCACGGAATCTATCACCCATGCGCAGGAGGATCTTGAAATACGGCAGCTTGTGGAGCTGAAAGTCGAGGCGGAGACAATGGTCCGGGCTACCGAGAAGGCGCTGTCTAAGGGCGGTGTCCGGCTCTCGCAATCCGAGATGCAGCGAGTCCAGCAGGCGCTGATGACCGTGAAAGCGGCCCTGCAGGGCAATGACCGGGCGGTTCTCCAGGCGATGGTAGACGAACTTGATCTCGCCACGCATGGACTTGCGGAAGAACTTATTAACACATCCATCCAGGACGCACTCGGCGGGCAGGAAGCCACTGCGCTCGCCAGTTCCAGGCTTGTGAAGGAAGCAGACGAACTGGGCGGCCATGCAGTGGCTCAAGGGACTCCCCCAAAGCCGGCAAATTGACCATGCGTAAAGCCGCGTCCGTTGTCGCCCTTGCTTGCTTCTTTATGGCGACCGGATGCGAAACGCTTGTGAGCGACATGGCTACCCGTATCCGCTACCAGTTGCGGGATGCGGCGGCAGACATGAAACGGCGGGGCCGAGTCGAACTGGAAGTCCAGATCAGCCCAAACCACTGGCCAGATAACTGCCTTCCGGGGGCCGGGTATCGGGTCCGGCTGCTTCCGTACCGGGGCGGCAAAATGGTGCCTGTGGGGGACATCATCGTGGAATGTCACGGCAAGCGGCATTTTGGAACGGGTCTGGACGGGGTGTTCGTGGCGGACGAACTCATCGTTGAAAAGGATCCGGACGATCCCATCCGGTTTCTTCTTCGCAGCACTCCAGACGGAATCGAAGTGGTTTCGATCCGGTAGGGCGGCCTTTCCACATATCCCCATTAAATCCCGCTCATTCGGAAATACCCGCTTGACGGTTTGGACGGTTTTGGACACCATGCAGGCGTGAATAAAGTAACTTACTTCATTTCCTTGCGCCGTGCTGGCAGTTTGCTCGGTCTTGTCCTGTTGCTGCTCGCCAGTGCCTCTTGTGCATCCCGCAAGCTTCAGATCGTCACGCCCTATTCAAAGCACATCACCGGGCCGCGCAGCTTTGAAGCGATTGAAAAGGCAATTCAGGAACAGGCCCAGCCATTTCGTGATCTCTATTTCCGGGTGCAAGCCGACTACCCGCATTTCATGAACTTCTACCGGCTTGATCTGGTCATTTCACCGGATGGTGACGTTGAATCGGTTACCATGATCGAGCGAGACTATGTTCTGAAGGATTTCGAGGACGAGTTCATGCGGCTGGTCAACCGCATGAGGTTCCCCGAGTGTGATTGCCCGCGTACGCGAATCATCTACACATTCCGGTTCGCTTCGCAGCTTCCGAGCAAGGCCAAGACCGAGGCCCAATTGGAGGCTGAACGTCGTGAGCAGGAGCGCCGTGATGAGGCCCGGAGGGCGGTTGAGAACGAGGACGCAACCCTGCGGATTCTGCCAGCGGGGAGCGAACCACTCCCGGCCCCCTTGGGGCCGGTTGGGGAGGGCATCCAGCACTCGACTCCCGCCCCGTCTGAAGAGGGCGAGCAGCCCCGGAAGGCTGAACCCAGGCAGCCTGCGCCGAAGCCGGGGCAGGTAAACCCCGATCCAATTCCCGAAGAGCCACTGCCGGACCCCAATGCTCCCGACTTTGGTCCGTTCAAGCAGCCAGCACCTCCTCCTTCGGGCCCGGCAAACCCGCAGGAAATACCCCCCTCGCCGGAAATTCCATAGGGGATGACCGGTTTCCTGTCAGCTTGACCCGCCTGACGGCATTGTGAACCTTAAGGGCCGATGTTCGATGTCATTGTCATAGGGGCCGGCCATGCGGGGATTGAGGCAGCACTTGCGCCAGCCCGCATGGGCTTGAACGTCCTGGTCATCACATCACGAAAGGACCGGATTGGCCTGATGAGCTGTAATCCGGCCATCGGCGGCCTGGGCAAGGGGCATCTCGTCAAGGAGATCGACGCACTGGGCGGCGAGATGGCCCGCGCTACTGATGCAGCCGGAATACAATTCCGGACGCTCAACCTTTCCAAAGGTCCGGCGGTCTGGGGCTCTCGGGCCCAGTGTTGCCGCAAGCTCTATAATTACGAAATGACCCGGCGGCTCGCTGGCGAGCCGCACGTGACGGTACGTGAGGCGATGGTGAGCCGCCTGATCACACGGGGCGGCAGGATTTCCGGCGTGGAAACCGAAGCCGGGGAGACGTTCGCCTCCAGCGCAGTTGTCGTCACGACCGGGACATTTCTTAACGGCCTCATGCATACCGGTGGCCAGCAGACAGGTGGCGGCCGTGTGGGTGATGAACCCTGCCGGACGCTGTCGGATTCACTGAGGGAACTGGGGCTCCCCGTGGGACGGCTTAAGACTGGTACCTGCCCCCGGCTCGATACCCGGACGATCAACTATGCCGTTCTGGAGCGTCAGGATGGCGACATTCCCCCCCGGCCCTTTTCGGCCATGACGGACCGGATTGACCGGGATCAGCTTCCCTGCTGGATTACTTATACCAATGAACTGACCCATCAGGAGATCATGGGCGGGCTGGATGAGTCACCGCTTTATACAGGGGTAATCAAGGGCATCGGGCCCAGATACTGCCCTTCGATCGAGGACAAGGTAGTGCGGTTCCGTGACAAGGACCGTCACCAGATATTCCTGGAGCCAGACGGGCTCGATACCATTGAGGTCTATCCGAACGGCCTTTCAACCTCGCTGCCAGCCGATGTGCAGCTACGGTTCCTGCGTACTATCCCCGGTCTTGAGAATGTGGAAGTCGTTCGCTGGGGCTATGCGGTTGAGTATGACTACGTGCCACCGACGGAACTGAAGGCCACTTACGAGGTAAAAAAGGTTCCGGGGCTGTTCCATGCCGGACAGATCAACGGCACTTCGGGTTATGAGGAAGCAGCCGGTCAGGGTATTCTCGCCGGTATCAACGCCGCCCAGTATGTCCGGGGGGACGATCCGCTGGTCCTCCGCCGCGATCAGGCTTACCTCGGTGTCATGGCTGATGACCTCGTGACGCGTGGCGTGGACGAGCCATATCGAATGTTCACATCCCGGGCCGAATACCGTCTCTTGCTCCGGGAGGACAATGCGGAGCTGCGGCTGACCGAAATCGGCCATAAACTGGGAACGGTCGGTGATGCCCAATGGGAGCAGTTTCTCCGGAAGCGCGATGCGTTGGAGCGTGAGACAGCCCGGCTGGAACGTACTGTAATCACGCCGAGCGAAAAAATACGGCGGCAGTTCCGCGAACTGGGCGCGGCTGATATCCGCAAGCCCCAGACACTCTGGGACGTGCTCCGGCGGGAGGAGTTTGACTACCGCAGGACAGTGGCGCTGGTTGACGATTTCGAGGATGCGCTCGGTCATCTGGATGGGGCCGGCCGCCGGTGGGTGGAGACAGCCCTTGAAGTCGAGGCGACCTACCGCGGTTATCTGAAATTGCAGGAAGGACAGGTCGAACGGTCGCGCCGGTATGAGGACGTCATTATTCCCGACGGGATCGACTATGCCGGAATCCGCGGGCTTTCGACCGAGGTCCGGCAGAAGCTGTCTGGAATCCGCCCGCGCTCGCTCGGCCAAGCCAGCCGGATATCAGGCATTACGCCTGCAGCCATCAATGTGCTCATGGTTTACCTTCACCAGCAGGGTGCGCTCCGGTAGCGGTGACTGAAGTGGTTGTGCCGCAGAGAACCAGTCGCCGCCGCATCGTGCCAGCGGTGATTGCATCGATTGTATTGCTTTGGGGCGTAGCCGAATGGCTTGCCGGACTCGGGCTTCCTCCGCGACCTGAGGAGCGGCTGCTTCGGATCAAGCCGGACCGGTCATACCGGTTTGCAGTCCAGCCCTATCTGGATATGCAATTTGAGGGGTTTACCAGGCGAAGAAAGCCTGTACGGATCATTACCGATGGCGAAGGTTTCCGTGTGGGTCCGGAAGAAACAGAAACCGGCGTAACTCATCGGCTGTTCGTGTTTGGAGATGAGTGGGTGTTTGGCGAGGGTCTCGAAGCAGCCGAAACATTTCCGGCACATGTGGGCGTCGCCTACTTTCGTGCCTACAATGAACAGATCCGGGTGCACAATGCCGGTGTGCCGGGTTACAACGTCCGCCTTTCACTGGAAAGACTGCTGCACCAGATCCGGAAAGGCGAGCCCTTTGACTGGGTTCTTGTCCTTTCGGAAGACGACCTTCGGCCGCCCGCAGGTAATGCTACGCTGGCTTACTGGGGCGGCGCATTAAGATCCCGCCTCACAGGCCGCTGGGGTTACTGGAGTGATCGGCGCCGCCAGTCACGGACGGATCTGCATGAAAACAGCCAGACACTCGCGCCCTTGATTGATGAACTGTCGACGCTGGCAAAGAACTTTCCGTTGCCGCTGCCATGCGTTGTAGTGGTACCTGTGGATTCAGCCCTGCATACGCATGTGGCCGACCAGATCGCACGGGCCGCCCGATGTCAGGTGCAGGAAGGCGGCAAGCAGCTTTCCGTGCAGATTCCGAGTCCGTACCAGCCGGGTGGGTGGCTGCCGACTGCTGAGGCCGCTGATTACCTGGCCACGCGCTTCATGGTGAGCCTGAGCGCGGCGCTGCAGTACAAGCCGCTTGAATGGGGTAACACACCGGCTCCGCCCCCCGGCAGTTCCGACTGAAACTGTGGAAAACTGTATTCGGAAAAAATCGGATGAACGCTTGCGGGCGAGCCTTCTGCTCCATAGGCTCAATGTCCAGCGGGTTTTTGCCTGATGCCGGGGAGGATGATGCGTGAAGTTTTTCGTTGATACGGCCGATATCGAGGAGATCAAGGAAGCCAATGCGCTGGGTGTACTGGATGGCGTGACCACCAATCCGTCACTCGTTGCCAAAACCGGCCGGAAGTTCCGCGATGTACTGGATGACATTGTAAAGCTGGTGGACGGGCCGATTTCCGCCGAGGTGACGGCTGTTGATTGCGCCGGGATTCTGGCGGAAGGGCGCGAACTGGCGAAGATCCACAAGAACATTGTTGTGAAAGTTCCATTGATCGAGGAAGGGATCAAGGCCACGAAGATATTTACTGCTGAAGGGATCAAGACCAACGTTACCCTGTGTTTTTCACCGACCCAGGCACTCCTGGCTGCAAAAGTGGGGGCTACCTACATCAGCCCGTTCATCGGCCGTCTCGATGACGTCTCCCAGGACGGCATGGAGTTGATCGGACAGATCCGGACAATTTACGACAATTACGGTTTCGGAACACAGATACTGGCGGCGTCGATCCGCCATCCGATTCATGTGCTTCAATCAGCGATGATCGGTGCCGACGTGGCTACCTGTCCACTCAAGGTCATCAAGCAGCTTGCCAGGCATCCGCTGACCGACACGGGTCTTGCACAGTTTCTGGCCGACGCCAGGAAAACGCCCAAATGAAGCCTATTCGACTCCGTCCCGGACGCTGAAATATTTTGCTTCCGGGTGGTGGGCGATAAAAGCGGCTGTAGAGGCTTCCGGAACGATCTGGAAACCCTCGGTAAGCACGGTCCCGATGGCCTGTTCCGCACCAAGCAGTTTGAACAGCAGGCCCTGCTGGGTGAGATCGGGGCAGGCAGGGTAGCCGAACGAATATCGTTGCCCGCCTGGAATACCGAGATCAGCCTTCACGCGCTGATGTACCCATTCAGCCATGGCCTCGGCGGTCTGTACGCCCAGTCCATGCAGGTAGAGGCTCATCGAGTAGTCGCCTTTGGCGTCATATTCCTTGCAGATTTCACTTACCCGGTCGCCGACAGTTACCACATCAAGGGCAAGGACATCCTTCTGGCCGCGATCCTTTGGTGAAAAATAGTCGGCCAGGCAGAGATGGTCGCCTTCGGGCTGGCGTGGAAAGCTGAAACGGCCCAGTTCCCGGGTCGGAACTACGGGATCGAAAATCACGAGCGATTCCCCGTCTGACCAGACGGGAAAAAAGCCATAGACAGCCTTGGGTAGCAGGATCTTCTCGCGGATGGCCCGGTCCTGGAGATCGCGGAGCAGTGGCTCGAAAGTCTCCCTGATATCCCGGTCGTACTCCTCCTGGCTGCGTTTGCGCTTGAGCACACCCCACGAATGGCCGAACAGCGCCTTCCGGTCGATGAGCGGGAAAACCTCGGCAAGCGGGATTTCGCCGAGCACCCTCGATCCCCAGAACGGTGGTATCGGAACGGGTGCATCACGGCGGATACTGCTCGTTTTCCCGGCGCTGCCCACATGCGCCTTGGCGCTGGTGGCACGCTTCAGTGACTGGAAGTAACGCTGCTGGTTGTCCCTGACGTTGTCGCCGATGTAGGACACCCTTGCTTCCGGATCAGCGACGGCGTTGAGATGCCTGAGTCCCTCAAAGGCGTCCTTCGAATAGAAAACACCATTACGGTATGGACTCTCCCCGTCGGTGATCGAAATCCGGGCCACGTACTCCCGGTTGATGGCCGCACCACCCACGATCAGTACAAAGGGGAGCCCCATTTTTTCCAGCTCCTCAACGCAGAACCGCATCTGTTTCGATGTGGTGACGAGCAGGGCCGAGAGCCCGATCGCAACGGCGCCAACCTCCTGGGCCTTTGCGAGAATTGTATTGAGCGGTACCTGTTTTCCCAGATCATGCACCGTGTAGCCGTTATTCGACCAGATGGTTTTGACGAGGTTCTTTCCGATGTCATGCACATCGCCATAAACGGTAGCGAGAACGACATTCCCTTTCGTGACGGACTGGTCCTTGTCGAGAAACTGCTCAAGGTGCGAGACGGCCCGCTTCATCACCTCGGCTGACTGGAGAACGAACGGCAGGATGATCTCGCCCGTGGCCATGCGGTCGCCGACGTCCTTCATGGCCGGAAGAAGTATCTTGTTGATAATGTCGACCGGGGAGTAACCCTTTTGGGTTCGGGCCTCCTCCAGCGCCTCGATCACCCCCTCTTTGACCCGTTTTAGTATGTGCTCATGGATACGCTGCTCGACCGGAAGCGACGGGTCGATTTTTGCCTTTCGGGGATCGGAAGCAGGGGCACCAGCCGCGCCCTCGAAGTGCTTGATGAAGCGGGGCAGGGCGTCGTCGGCGCGGTCGAATACCAGATCTTCGGCAATATCGCGCGCGTCCCTGGGTATTTCGGCATAGGGGATGATCTCCTTGGCGTTCACGATGGCAAGATCGAGCCCGGCCTGTACGCAGTGATAGAGAAAAACCGAGTTCAGGACTCTCCGTGCCGGAGGCGTCAGGCCAAACGACACGTTGGAAACACCAAGTACGGTAAATACGCCGGGCAGTTCCTTCTTTACCGCCCGGATGCCCTCAATGGTTTCTGTGGCCGACCTGCGGAACTCCGCCTCTCCTGTGGCCAGTGTGAACGTGAGTACGTCAAAAACGAGCTGATCCCGGTCCAGATTATATTCCCGTGTGCAGATATCCGTGATCTTGCGGGCGACCTGAAGCTTGTGTGCGGCGGTTTTGGCCATGCCGCGGACTTCGGGATCGGAGTCATCAATCGTCATGGCAACGGTTACGGCGCCAAACTTGCGGATCAGGGGGGCAATCTTTCTTACCCTGGAACCGTCGCCTTCGAGATTGATCGAGTTCACGATCACACGTCCAGGAATGACCTTCAGTGCTGCCTCGATCACGTCGGCTTCGGTGGAGTCGATCATAAGCGGGGCGTCTGTCTCCTGCGACAGCCGGCGCGCCAGTTCCAGCATCAGCTCCTTTTCGAGCGGCGCTTCGGTCATGGCCGTGCAGATATCCAGCATGTGCGCGCCATCGTCCACCTGTTCCTTGCCGAGGGTGACGAGCGCATCAATGTCCTTGGCCAGCATCATCTCCTTGGCCTTGCGTGAACCCTGGGCGTTCAGGCGCTCACCCACCACAACCGGGGGATTGTCGATATCCAGCCGGAGTGGCTTGATGGGCGAGGCAACCACATGAAGGTGAAACCTGGGCCGCTTGCCGGGCGTAAGCCCGCGAACGGAGTCGCTCAGGGCACGGATATGCTCCGGAGTGGTGCCACAGCATCCACCAACAATGCTGATGCCGTGTTTTCCGACGAAATCGCGCAGTTCGTGGGCAAGCGCATCCGGCTTCAGCCCGTAGTGTGCCTCCCCGTCAATGTTTTCGGGCATTCCGGCATTTGGAATGACGGAGACCGGGAGGGATGAGTTCTCGCCCAGATACCGGACAGATTCACGCATTTCATGCGGGCCGGTGCTGCAGTTCATCCCGATGACCGCGATCGGCAGTTCTTCAAGGATCGCCAGTGCCGTCGCAGCATCGGTGCCCAGGAGCATCCGGCCCGAAGGATCGAGTGTGATCTGGGCCATGATGGGGATATCGGAACGGCCACTTTCGCGGCGGAAACGGTCGCATCCGGCGATGGCGGCCTTCACTTCAAGGATGTCCTGTGATGTTTCGATCAGGAATGTATCAACGCCACCCCTGGCCAGCGCCTCGGCCTGCTCGCGGAATATCTCCTCAAGCTGGTCGAAGGTGATATTCGAGAGTGATGGGTCGGATGAGCTGGGGAGGAAGCCCGTCGGTCCCATGGAACCAGCCACAAAACGCGGCCGGTCCGGAGTGGAGAACCGGTCAGCTTCGGCACGGGCAATTTCGGCGGCCCGGATATTGATTTCGGCCACATTGTCGCCGAGACCCCACTCCTCAAGCCGTGGCCGGGTGGACTGGAACGTGCAGGTCTCGACTACATCGGCCCCCGCCTCAAGGTATTTGGCATGAATTTCCCGTATGACATCAGGGCGGGTCAGAACGAGGTAATCGTTCGCACCCTGCCGTCCCCCAAAGTCGTCCTTGGTGAGGTGGTACGTCTGGATCATCGTCCCCATCGCCCCGTCGAATACAAGTACGCGAGACTTCAGGGCTTCCAGAAAGCGGGATTCAGGGGGCATGGGGAAGGCGGATTACCTCGCTGGCGGCATTTCGCGGGAACTGCCCGGCCAGCACGGGCGGGGAGGAACTTATAATCACTTCCGGGCGTGGTTTCCACACCTTGCCGCTACCAGCATCAATCCACTACGCATAGGGGCCATGACTCGCAAGCTCACTCATATCAGTTCCGGCGGAAAGCCCCGGATGGTAGATGTTTCCGGGAAACTGAAAACTGTCAGGGTCGCAAGGGCTCAGGCTCTGGTGCAGTTGTCGAAATCCACGGCGGCACTGGTCCGGTCGAAACAGGCAAAAAAAGGAGATGTCCTGCAGGTGGCGATTCTGGCCGGTATTCAGGCCGTCAAACGGACGCCGGATATCATTCCCCTTTGTCACCCCATAGCGGTCACGGGTGTGGAGGTGGACGCCTCGCTTGGCCGTGACGGTGTCGTCACCATTGAATCAGCCGTGAAAACCATGGGTGAAACCGGCGTCGAAATGGAAGCCCTCACGGCTGTATCAATAGCGGCGCTGACGGTTTACGACATGCTGAAAGCCGTTGAGCGCGGAATTGTGATAAAGAATATAGGACTGCTGGAAAAATCCGGAGGGAAAAGCGGGCACTGGAAACGCAGAAATAGTTAGACAGTCCTCAAGTTGTACTCTTTATTGGCAGAATGACATGAAATGTGGCTCCGGAACCGGGTTCGCTTTCCACCCAGACCTGCCCGCCGTGGGATTCGGCGATCATCCGCACCAGCGCGAGCCCCATGCCAATGCCTCCAAACCGCCGGGTAAGTGACCCATCCACCTGGTAAAAGCGGTCAAAAATCCTGCGCTGGTGTTCAGATGAAATCCCGATCCCTTCATCGCCGACCTCGATATGCACCCATTTGGTTCCGGGCGTAAGCGGCTGTCCGAGAAAGTTCCCGTACCGGGCCAGTAATGAAGCAGCCTCGGCCTGGTTGATTCTGAAAAATACCTTCCGCTCCGGCGGTGTGAACTTGACCGCATTCTGGAGCAAATTCAGCACGAGCTGAAGCAGCCGCTCCCGGTCGCCATAGAGCATTTCAGGGGCGTCGCCGCTATCGAAGCCAATATAGATCTTTTTTTCGTTCGCCAGCGGCATGATCTGTCCCCGGATCTGGGAGATCCATTCGGTGGCGGGGAACGGTTTCAGCGCTATTTCTGCCCGGCCTGATGCCAGCCGAGTGAAGTCCAGAAGCCGGTCGATCAGCTCCGAGAGTCTCTTGGCTGACCGCTCAATCGCATTCAGCGCCTCGCGCTGGCTTTGGGTCAGAGGGCCCATTTCACCTGTGAGCATCATCTCAAGATACCCGCTGATGGGGGTGAGAGGTGTCCGGAGTTCATGGGAGATATTCTGCAGGAACTCGCCCTTCAGACGGTCGAGTTCGCGTAGTTCATCGTTGGCCCGTCCGAGTTCACGGATCTTGTTTTCCAGCTGCTGGGCAACATTGGCGCGGAACTCCTTGAGGAACCGGCTCTCGGTTTCCACATTTTCAATCTTCTCGCGTTTGCCGGCAAGGAATGCCTTGACCTGTTCGGGAAAGGCGGCGACATCGATCGGCTTTTCAATGTACCCGTCGCATCCAGCGACCAGCGAACGTTCCTTGTCGCCCGCCATAACATTGGCGGTGACGGCAATAATGGGCGTGTCCTTCAGTCCTTCCGTATTTTTCAGCCGGGAAGCGAGGGCGTAACCGTCCAATTCCGGAAGGTTGATATCGAGAAGGATGAGATCGGGCTGGGACTGGGCGGCCAGCTCAAGCCCTGCAAGGCCCGACTGGGCGGCCAGTATTTCGTACCCCTTCCGCTCCAGAATCCGACGGACGAGCAGCAGGTTCTCGGGGTTATCCTCAATATAAAGGATGCGCGGAGGACGGTCTTTTCCGGTTGCGCCCATGACCGTTTCGATGAGCGATTCGGGCAAAATTGGCTTGTTCAGGATCTTGTGAACACCAAGCTGCTCCAGCCGGGAGCGAACGGCACTATCCACGAAGGCACTAATAACGACGATCTTGGAGGTCGGATCAATCTGGCGGAGAGCTTCCGTCGCCTGGATACCGTCCAGCCGGGGCATCCGGATATCCATCAACACCCAGTCGAACTTCTGAGTGGTGGCAAATTCGGTTGCCAGGAGTCCGTCGGCGGCTTCGGTAACCTGATGCCCGGCCCGGCGCAGGATTTCGCCCACTGCAAGGCGATGTACCGCCTCGTCGTCAACCACGAGAAAGTTCATGGCAGAGGGCTCCCGTAGTCATGCATACTGACGCCAAAATACCCGTATTCTGTCTGCTTCTTCAACTGGTGATCCTCCCCAGCAGCCAGCCCTCGACGGCCGGGGCCATATCTGCACCCGCCAGGGTGCGGTCAGAATAGGGAAGACATTCACGTGGCATCCCGCCGCACACGGCAGTATCGGGGTTCTCCACGAAGACGGCGCCACCGCGTTCCTTGACCGAACGGCATCCTTCTATTCCATCAATGACCAGTCCCGTGGAAATTCCGGAAACAATGATCGCCAGCGTGTTTCGGCCAAAGCGTTCGGCGGCACTCTTGAACATGGGGTCTATGCCTGGTGCGAATCGGTCTTCGGCCGAAGGGGGTTCTATGCGAAATCTTGGCTTTTCACCGGGGAGGCATACGGTGGCCCGGTAGCCACCAGGAGCGACATAGGCGGTGCCCGGGGTCAGGTGTTCATCCTGCTGAAGTTCTACTACATGACCACAGTAGATTCGATCGAGCCCACGGGCGAAGCCCCATGTGAATTTGGGGGGCATGTGTTGGACGATAATGAGGGGGCAGGGGAGTGGTGACTTCAGTGCCGCCAGAAAAGCCCGGAGCGTCTGGGGCCCGCCGGTGGAAGAGCCAATCACCACCACGGCATCATGATTATTCATGACGGGCTCCCTGCCGGGGCAGTTGCACCAGTGGAAGACTCAGGGTGAAACGGGTCCAGCCGCTACCGGGACGGTCGAGTCGCCGGGGTTCGCTCTCTGCGGAAAGTTCCCAGTTGTTGCGGTCGGCGAGCTGCTTGCAGACCGCCAGCCCGAGGCCAGTTCCATTGCCACCTTTGGTTGAAAAGAAGGGCTGAAACAGTTTTTCCCGTGAATCGGGCTCAATCCCGCAGCCAGTATCCTGCACAGTCAGCCGGGCCGTCCCGTCCACAGCCTCCAGAGCGATAAGAACGTCTCCGCCATCTTCCACGGCATCGAAGGCATTGCGGACCAGGTTCAGGACTATTTGTGCCAGGTGGTGCACGTCACCCTGAACCAGCAGCATCTTGCCCGGTATCACCGGGCTCTGGGGTGTCCACCGGGCGGGGAATCCGGGCCTGAGCCGTTCAATTTCCCGCCCCAGCCAGTCCGTAATGTCGAACTGTTCCGTGCGGGGAGTTTCCGGGCGTGCAAACCCCAGAAGCTGGGTGCAGAGCCGCTCCAGCCGCGACACCTGATCGCGGATCAGATCCGCAAACTTGGTGTCCCTGCCGGCAATGGCCAGATCCTGGGCGACCACACCGGCCAGTCCGGAAATCGAGGACAGCGGATTGCGGAATTCATGGACGATGCCGGCCGCCATTTCGCCCAAGGCACTGCGGGTACGGGCTTCAACCAGCCGGTCCTGGAGGGCCGACAGTTCCGCGTTCTTGGCCCGTAGTTCGGAAATGTTTGCATAGAGACGATCCACGAGATCCCCACCCATCCGGCGCAGGCTCTGAACTTCCTCGCTGGTCGGTGGAGGTGGGGGGGATGCGCCCGGCTGTCCAGGCAGGAACGACGCAAGCTGTGCAGTAATGGTGCGAACATCGATCGGCTTGGTCAGATAACCGCTGCATCCGGCGGCGAGGGCTTCGGCACGGGCAACCGGGTCGTCATAGGCCGTAATCGCAACGATAGGGACGTTCTGCATCTGACGCGACGCACGGATCCGGAGAGCCAGATCCTTCCCCTGAAGGTCCGGTAACCTGAGATCGGTGACGACGATATCCGGCTCAAACTGGCCGAGCAGGTCCAGTGCTGCGCCAGCATCTGCCGCCGTACGTACATCGGCCTGAGCCCGGCGGAATACCCGCTCAAGAAGCTGCAGGTTCGCCGGCTCGTCATCGACGCACAGAATCCGCTTGCCCTCCAGCCCCGTCACTTGTCTCTCTCCGTTGTACTGCGAAGCGAGGGGATCAGGACACGGATAATCCGCCATCCGGTCCCTGCATTCCGGCGATTCGCTCCCTGACCCATTCACCCGTCGCAACAAATGTCTCTCCGGTCCGTTCGGGCGCCTCAAATAGTACATCCCGGAACAGCACTTCCATGATGGATCTGATGCCTCTGGCACCCACCCGCTGCCCTATCGCGCAGTCCACAACCACTTCTACTGCCTCGGGCCGGATATCCAGCGTGACACCATCCATGGCAAGCAGCTGGGTGTATTCGTTCAGGATGGAGTCTGGTGGAGTCGTGACGACCCGGATCATCTCGTCCCGGGTCAGCGGGTCCATTTCTACCACCACCGGCAGGCGCCCCAGCAGTTCGGGGATAAGCCCGTAGTTGGAGAGTTCCCGGTTTGTTATCCGGTTGCGGCGTAACGTCTGGGGTGCCTGCTCGTTGCCGCCGGTGCTGAACCCGATGGGCCGGGCTTCCAGTTCCGGCCGGAGATCACTGAATGCACCCGCGCAGATAAAGAGGATGTTGGTTGTGTCCACTTCGACGAAATCATGCCGGTTCCAGTGTTGCGTCACGTTCATCGGGACGAACATCTTTTGCCCTTCCAGCATCTTGAGCAGAGCCTGCTGGACTCCCTCACCGCCGATGTCGCGGGAGCCCGCCCCGGTACGCATATTCCCGGTCCGCCGGGCGATCTTGTCGATTTCGTCGATGAAGATGATTCCGCGCTGGGCTGCATCCACATTGCCGCCGGTCTTGAACAGCAGCTCGGCGACCATCACCTCCACGTCTTTTCCATAGTATCCGGCTTCCGTGTATTCGGTGGCATCACAGACAGTGAAAGGTGCGTCGAGTATCTGGGCCAGGTTGCGGGCGATGTGTGTCTTGCCGCAACCAGTAGGGCCGATCAGCAATATGTTCGACTTGCGAATGGGGTATTCGGGGCGCCGGTCGGAGTGGAAGAGCCGCTTGTAGTGATTATAGGCAGCGGTTGCGACGACCTTCTTGGCCGTGTCCTGGCCGATTACGAACCGGTCGAGGTGGGTATATATCTGCCGTGGCGTGAGCTGTACAGGGGCGGGCCGCTGTGGCGGCGCAGGCCGGGTGGGTGGCGTCACCGGAGGCATACGTCGAGGTATTTTACCCCTGAAGCAGCCTCAGCGGCTACGGGGCATCGGCTCGCAATCCGAAAAATATTTGACGCGGCGGGGCATAAGAGACGTGCCCGGCGTCTCCTCTTACAATTGCACAGTACGGATATCGAGCTCCTGCAAGGCCTTCACCCGCTCCTGGGTGGCGGGGTGGGTGGAGAACAGCTTGACGAGGCCACCCCCCGCGAGCGGGTTGATGATGAACATGTGGGCGGTCGCCTCATGGGTATGCTGCATCGGGACGCCCCGGGCGTAGTTGTCGATCTTCATCAGCGCGCTCTGGAGTCCCTGTGTATCCTGGGCGATGGCCGCGCCAGTCGAATCGGCCATGTATTCGCGGGTACGGCTAATCATGGACTGGATCAGCAGGGCCGCAATCGGCGACAGGATCATGATGATGATGGCAATGGCCGGATGCGTTCCCCGCTCGTCGCGGCGGCCGCCGCTGAAGAACATGGCGAAGTGGGCGAGAAACTGGAGCGCTGCTGCGATGACGGCCGCCACGGTCTGTACCAGGATATCCCGGTTCTTGATGTGCCCCATCTCGTGGGCGATCACGCCAGCCAGTTCACGCTCGTTCAGCATGTTCATGATGCCTTCGGTGAGCGCCACGACGCCATGCTCGGGATTGCGGCCCGTGGCAAAGGCATTGGGCGTCTGTTCGGGGATGATGTAGATGCGCGGCATCGGAATCTTCGCGTTCCTTGCCAGTTTCTCGCAGAGCGCATAGAGGCGCGGTGCCTGTTCCGGTGTAACCGGGCGGGCCCGGTACATACGCAGGACGATCTTGTCGGAAAACCAGTAACTTCCCACATTCATCAGGATGGCCATGCCGAATGCCATGATGAGGCCGGTCTCTCCGCCGAGCAGCGCGCCTACATAGATGAGCAGCGCCGACAGTCCTGCCAGAAGAAGAAAGGTCTTGAGCCGGTTTGCGAACATCAGGGTAGTCCTCCGGGTAGCGGTACAACAACTGGTAGCCAGCCAGTGAACCCGCTCCGCCGCTTGAATATTTGCACGGCTGGCGGAGGCGGCAAGGGATGTAACTATTAAAAATGCTTGAGGAATTAGGCGAACCGAAACGCCGCTATGGCGCTTTCGACAATGCTGCCAGCGTAGATCGTTCCCTGATATTCACGCACACCAGTGACCATATGGAAGGAACCGGCATCACCTTCAAGGTTGTGTACACAGCGGCCCGAAAAATCGAACGCCATCATCAGGACGCTGCGCGCCACAGCCGGACCGACTGATTCCGGTATCCGTGAGAGCAGCTTTCTCAAGGGATAGGGGAGCTTCAGGATCGATTCGAGCCGGCGATCCCGTGGCGAGGCGAGCGCCACCCAGAGCAGTCCGTCCGAGCCGGTGGAGAGATTGTCCGGCATCCCCGGCAGGTCGGCGGCGAAGGTATCGCTCCGGCCGGTCTGGGGGCCCTTCAGCCAGTAACGGGTCAGACAGTATCCGGCGGTTTCCGCAACGACGGCAAACGATTCGTCAGGTGCCAGTGCCACGCCATTGGCAAACGGGATATTTTCAATCAACACGTCGACTGTTTTTGCAGGTGTGAACCGGAGGAGCCGGCCGCTCGGCCGGTTCTCGATCACATCGCGGCGGTAGTGGTCGATGCCGTACCGGAGCGATGAATCGCTGAAGTAGACAGTCCCGTCGCTGGCGACGGCGGCGTTGTTGCAGAACCGCATCTGGCGGCCACCCACCCTGTCCAGTAGAACCTCGACCTTGCCGGTGGCCGGATCGGCCGCCAGCAGTCCCCGCTTGCTGTCGCAGATAAGAAGCTTTCGGTCCGGAAGGAATTCAATCCCCAGGGGCCGTCCGCCGGTGCGGGCGATCCGGACTGCCTTGCCCGTGACGGGGTCCAGCCGGAATATCTGGCCGTCCTCGGTGCCGGTGATGAGCGAACCGTCGGTATCGACGACAACATCCTCGGGCTTGGCGGCCGGAACGGGGATGAGCTTCGGTGGTGGAAGCCGTTTCCGTGATCCGTAGAGGCCGTTCTTCATTTGCTAAAAGCTCTTGAAAAATTCGGCGAGATCACGGGACATCTGTTTCATCGAGCCCCCGGAGATTGCCCCGACGAGGCTCCGGGCACTGGGGATATTTTCCTTCGCCAGCAGCCGGTTAAGGTCGGTGATGAGCCGGGGCGCGGCCTTGGGGTCCAGATAGTTGATCGTACCGAGTTGCACCGCCGAAGCCCCCGTCGCCAGAAACTCGCAAATATCCTCGGCGCTGGAGATTCCCCCAGCGCCAACAATCGGAATCCCGAGGTCGGAGCGCTTCAGTTCGTCCACGATTCTGAGAGCCACAGGCTTGATGGCCGGGCCTGACAGGCCACCTGTCCGGTTGGCGAGGACCGGCTTCCGGGCGCGCCAGTCAACGGCCATCCCCTGCAGGGTGTTGATGGCGGTCACGGCGTCGGCACCTGCGCTCTCCACCGCCTTGGCGATATCCACCACGCTGGTGACATTCGGCGAGAGCTTCGCCCAGACCGGCTTGGTGGTGGCCCGGCGGACCGCCTCGATGACCAGTGCCGCCTGTGAGGGGTCGGTGCCGAACACGATCCCGCCCTTTTCCACGTTCGGGCAGGAAAGATTCACCTCGATCCCGTTCACGCGCTCCACATGGTCCAGAACTTTTGCCAGTTCAGCATAGCCGCCAATGGTTTCCTCGAAGATCGAGGCGATGACGACGGTCCGGGCGCCGGTGAGCGCCGGGAGCTTTGTCTCGATGAAGTCATGAATACCGCCGCTCTGGATACCGATGGCGTTCAGCATGCCAGAGGCCGTTTCCACGGTGCGGGGAGTAGCATTCCCCAGCCGGGCCTTCAGCGAGAGACTCTTGACGACGATGCCGCCCAGGATGGACGGCTCGTAGAACTCCTTCAGTTCCGGGCCGTAGCCGCCGCACCCGGAGGCGAGCATGACCGGGTTCTTGAACACCAGGGTTCCGACCTGCGCGGTGAGATCCACCGGCGGGAGCTTTTCGGCAGGCCGGTGGGCTGCTTTCACGGTGATCCGTGTCTTCGGGCGGCTGACGGACTTCGTAGCCGGTCTTTTCCCTCTGGCTTTGGATGCCGCCTTGCGGGCAGGGGCCTTGGCTTTTTTCTTCGGGCTCACCAGTGAACCTCCTCGGCGGGGAAAACAGGGCCTTCCGCGCAGACGCGGGCATGGCGGTAGTTACCGTCTGGCGTGCGGATACGGCAAACGCAGCTGATGCAGATTCCGGTACCACAGGCCATCCGTTCCTCAAGCGATACATCGCACCGGATGTTGGCGGCGCGGCAAATGGCAGCCGTGGCCGCCATGAGCGGGTGGGGACCGCAGGTGATGATCCGGTCGGGCTTGGTGGCCCTGGACAGAAGATGGCGCAGCAGGTCTGCCGCCGTCCCCCTGAAACCTTCCGAGCCGTCGTCGGTCGAGAGGAACACCCCCGCGCCGCCGAACTGCCGGGTCCAGTGGAGTTCACCACCGGTTTTCGCGCCGATGATCGCCGTGTAGTCAGATGGATACTGGCTGGCCAGGTGAACGAGCGGGGGCACGCCGATGCCGCCACCCACGAGCCATATCTTTTCCCTGGGAGTGACGGGCGCGTCGAATCCGTTGCCGTAAGGCCCCAGTACGGTCCACGGCTCGCCTTTCATCGCAGCGATCATGCGCCGTGTGCCGTCGCCTATCACCCGGATGCCGAAGGCGATCTCGTCCCTGGTGTCCAGAAACGGCGCAAGCGGGCGGGGAAGCAGCGGCGCAGAGCCGATGGCCGGGCGGACCATATAAAACTGGCCCGGACGGGCCGGCTGGTGGCCGGATAGCATCCGGAACCTGATCTCGTACATGGCTCCGGCTGGGTCATTGCCCGGCGAAAGACGACGGGCCGACTGGAAGCTTGCGGTAACAGGAGTTTCGACGGTCATGGGTTCCCTTCGCTTGCTGGACTGCCGCCGGCCGGTTTGCCGGGGCACATGGGCTCGAACGGGGCCTCGCGCACCATCACCAGCGCATCCTCGCCGGTGTCCGAATAATACTGCGGCCGGACGCCCACGGTCCTGAAACCGAATCTCTCATAGAGTTTCCGGGCCGCCCGGTTGGCCGGACGGACATCCAGCACGATGAGCGCGCTCTGATGCCCCTTGGCGGCGGTGAGCACCGTTTCCATGAGCCTGGTGCCGATCCCCATCTGCCGCCAGTCGGGATCGACGGCGATGTTGAGGATATGCAGTTCATCAGCGATCAGCCAGAACATCACATAACCGATCAGGGGTCTGGCGGAAAGTCCCGCTGCCCGCGCCACCCAGGTGACTGAGTGGTGCCGGTTCAGCTCCTCCAGGAACATGTCCCGTTTCCAGGGGGAGCTGAACGACAGCCTTTCGACCCGCATGATCTCGTCGAGGTCGAGTTCCCGCATGCGGGAGAGCTCAACCGGCGGATTCCTCGACTCGGGATCGGCGCTCACGGCGGGAGTATTCCGGAGAGGAAGGGCAGGGGGCAAGGCGGGGAAGTGGCCTTTCGGCTCGCCAGTTACTCCACTTCGGGAGGGGAAGCGGCGTATCCTCAGGCGTCGCGGCCGACGATCTTGGCGACGGCGCGGATCTTCTCCATCAGCTTGACGAACTTGGGTGGCTTTAGCGCCTGGTCGCCGTCGCAGAGGGCCTTCTCCGGCTGGTGGTGAATCTCGACGATGAGGCCGTCGGCTCCGGCGGCGACGGCAGCCAGTGCCAGAGGCTCCACCAGATCCCAGCGCCCACCGGCGTGCGAGGGGTCGGCGATGACCGGGAGATGCGTCTTTTCCTTCAGCACCGGAATGGCGCTCACATCGAAGGTGTTGCGGGTGTCGGTCTCGAACGTGCGGATGCCGCGCTCGCACAGGATGATGTTCAGGTTGCCGCCGGCGGCGATGTATTCGGCTGCCATGAGCAGTTCCTTCAGCGTATTGGCGAGGCCCCGCTTCAGGAGCACCGGGGTCTTCAGTTGCCCCACTTCCTTCAGCAGCCGGAAGTTCTGCATGTTTCGTGCGCCGATCTGGATCACGTCGGCCCGGCCCTCGAATAGCGGAATGTCGCGCGGGTCCATCAGTTCGGTTACGATGCGGAGGCCGGTCTTCTTCTTGGCTTCCATGAGGATGTCGAGTCCCTCGCTCTCCAGTCCCTGGAAGGCATAGGGCGAGGTGCGGGGCTTGTAGGCGCCGCCACGCATGAACCCCAGGCCCTCGGTCTTCACCACATCGGCCAGGTGCATCATCTGTTCGACGCTCTCCACCGAGCACGGACCCGCCATCACCTGCATCTTGTCCTTCGCGCCGATCCGCTCGCCGCGCACGTCAATGGATGAATCGTGCTTCTGGAAGTCGCGGCTCACCAGCTTGTACGGGGCAAGAATCGGGATCACCTGCTCGACGCCTGGCCAGCTCTGCCAGTTGGCGCTCTGGAGCTTGCGGTCGTCGCCAACCGCTCCCATGATCGTCCGCTCCGCGCCTTTGTTGAAGTGGACCCGGAGCCCCATGCCTGTGACCTGTTCGGCCACCTGGTCAACCTGTTCCTGGGTCGCATCCGGCTTGAATACTACGATCATGTGGGTCGCTACCGTCCTCTGAGGGCTTCAAAGCCCTGTAATTTCCAGCCCATGGGCCGTACCGTAAGGCCGCCTAACGTAGCCGATGGCCGCACGGCGTCAAAATCGGCTGCCTGAGGCGTGCCCTTAAGGGCGATTCAGTGCGTCTGGCGCGGTCGGACGGCAAGCAGTCCCAAGAGAACGAGCGATAGTAGCGTTCCGGCGGCCCCCGCCAGAAGCCCCGGCGTCCGGTATTCAAAAATGATCCGGTGCTTACCGGGGCCAGCCACCACCGCCTGGTGGAGATGGTTGGCAGGCAGGATGTCGAGCGGGCGGACATTTTCGAGCCTTGCCGTCCATCCGGAGGTAAACAGTTCACGCAGGACAACCGGCGCATCGTCAGTTTGTGTCACCTCTATCTCGTACCGCTCCTCCGACCAGGAGACGAGACGGCAGGTTACGGCTGGCGTGTCCCGTGTGCCGGCCGAGGCAAACGGACCGACGGCCATTGTGTCGGGATCGAACTGGCTGGCGGGGGTAGCCATGAACCGCACAGTTCCCTCGTTATCGGGAAGGCTGTCCCACCAGCTGGGACAGATCACGCGGGAAGAGTTCCCGCCGTTCCGGTAGACTGTTACCTGCGGGGTTTCATGAACGGCGTGGAACTGTTTGCTCTCCAGCGGAAACTGCCGGTCGGCGACGATGACCGACGCCCCGTGGAGCCGTTCGTAAAGGACAGGATCCAGAAAATGCTCGGCGAGTTCCAGCCGTGCCGACTTCAGTGTGTTGCCGGTGGCGGTGGCCGATACCTGGTACAGAATCCCCTGGTCGATGGCGAGGGCAGCGTTCTTGGCGGCGGCCAGAGTGACCGGATCGGCCACCCGATACTGGTTGGCAGGGGTAACCAGTACACCGGGAGGACCGTACCGGAGCGGTGCCGGGCCGGAACTGTTCAGGATGCGGAGATGAGAGGCGAGTTCCGGCTCGGTCCGGATGAACGCCGGGTCGGGCCAGAAGTCCATCGTCCGCCCCGCCTGTTTGCCAGCGTCCATGAACAGCAGAACCGGTAGCAGCAAGCCCGCCGTGCCGGGCCAGCGTAAGGCGGTGATCACAAACACTGCGAGGGAGAGGAGGGCAGCGGCGAGGCCGTCTCTAGCCGCATGGAGGATCACCGGCTCGGCCCATGTGAAGGCACGGGGGTCCAGTTTGGAGAAAATCGCCGTCCAGGGAGGCAGAACAATGATTGCCAGAAGAATTGCCGCAGCCACAGCCGGGTACCACCGCCGCCTGTCCCGAAGTCGGAGCGATGTCTCCCATCGGTTCGCGGCGATGGCTGCGAGGACCGATAACCCCAGTGCCGTCCATGGGAGTAGCCGCTCCGGGAACCGGAGCCGGTTCCATGATGGCAACCAGTCGTAAAGGATACGGTAGAGATCAATGGGACTGGATGGTCCCATCGAGATCACCAGTGACAGCCCCGTGAGCCAGAGGGCTAAAGTTTTGAGGACGGCCACCGGCCGCGCATCGCGTGTTTTCACGAATACCAGCGGCAGGAGAGCAAGGGTAGCAATGCCGGTGTACAACGAATGGAAATAGAACACCGGCATCTGCTCGCTGCAGGAGAATTTCGGACTCCAGGCGGTCATCTCCCGTATGTCGCTGCCGAATACCTGTGGCAGGAACAGTTCCATGAGCCGTACCGGATGGAAGGAGCATTCGGCGGCCGCCGCATAGCCAAGTCCCGCTGTCGCACGGGATGACTCCTGCGCGATGATCCAGGCCGGAACCCACTGGATGAGGCTGAGCCCAATACCGAGCGATCCCCACAGGGCTGCGCTGCCAATGCTGGTGGCGAGTGTTTTCCGCGGAGATCCCGGTTCTATAGGAGCGGGTGTACAGAACCAGTAAAGGAGCACGGTGCCCCACGCGACAAGGAAAGTTTGCGGTTCGCCAGCCAGGAGTATCAGGCCGCCGTATACAGAAAGCAGCGGGCCCGAAAGGCAGTCGCCGGCCGCAAGATGGCACCGGGCAGCATCCAGCATCCAGGGCATCCAGGCAAGGGCGAACATGAACTGGGTTTGCCGGGTATCGGCTGCCATAGGCCCGCTGAACAGGAAGATGAGCGCCCCGGCCAGTGCTCCGAATGCGCCAAGACCGGCACCCCGAAGGAGCCGTTCAAGGCCCAGCGCCGCAACCAGCATGTGCAGCGCAATGATCCAGTTGTAGGCGGTTACGGGGTCGCTCGTCGCCAGGATGAGCAGCTTTGGCGGGTAGAATGTCCCCTGCACCGGGTCAGCGGCATAGGGCATGCCGCCTCCGGAATAGGGGTTCCAGTGGGGAAGTTCTCCCCCGGCTACCCGGTGCATCCAGTAGCCGAGATTCGGCAGGTGGTTGACGGCGATATCCCGCGACCAGAGGGTTTCGCCGTTCACGAAGGCCGGGGCGAACAGCCAGAAAACGGCCAGTACAAGGATCAGTGTATTCAGCGGTTTCAGCCGCGTGTCTCCTTTGCCGGCGGCTCCGGCGCGAATGGCATCCAGACTTCATAGATACCGCTGCTGAGTTCCTTGCGGAAAGGCAGGCCGGAGGTTTCCACAAGACGCATCATCGGCCGGTTATCGGCTTGGATATAGGCGGTGAGTCCCTTGAATCCCTTGCTTCGGGCTATCCGGATGAGCCGTTCGGTGAGAATCGGACCCAGTCCCAGCTTCTGCCGGTCGTCACGGACCAGCACGGCCATCTCGGCAAAACGGGATTTGCGGTCGAGGGCGTAGCTGGCAAGTCCGATGAGGGCTTCGTCGGAGTCTTCAGTCTCATACACACCAAGGCTCAGGCGGCTGTGATAGTCCTGGTCGAAGAACAGCCTCAGCCGGTCACTGGGAAACGAACGTAGGGCGGTGTGGAAGCGGCGGTATATGGAGTTTTCGGAGCCAGAATAGAAAAGTTCGCGCAGCCGTTCCTCGTCCGACTGGCGGAGGGGACGGATCCGCACCGTGCTGCCGTCCTTCAGGAGGACTTTCTCGATCAGCTCGTGCGGATAGCGTCGTTCGGTACCGGCCGGGAGCTGGTCCTTGACATAAACCAGCCGCCGCTCGCGGGCGGTGTTCATCAGCTCGCGGCGGAAGTCGGGATGGGCCAGTTCGGTAAGTGCCAGGGCCCGGTCGCGGATGCTTTTTCCGTGCAGATTGGCTGCACCCCACTCGGTCACGATCCAGTGGATATCGGCACGTGCGGCGGCGAGACCTGCGCCAGCGGCCAGCGACGGTACGATCCGGCTGTGACGGCCGCCGATGGCAGTGGACCTCAGGGCAATGATCGGGCAGCCGCCGGGGGAAAGGGCCGCTCCCCGCTGAAAATCGGAAAATCCGCCAGGACCGGAATAGAAGTATCCACCAAGGGAGTCGGCACAGACCTGGCCGGTGAGATCGATTTCGAGAGCCGTATTGATGCTGGTCATTTTCGGTATTGCGGCAATCCGTTTCGGACTGCACACATCATCCGACGGCTCGAACTCCGGTCCGTCCGGAGTTCCGATGAACCGGTACAGTTCTGCCGAGCCGATGGCGAAACTGGCGGTTCCTGACACGGCGGTTCCCGCCGTGACTAGTGACGTGAGCCCGTCAGAGAACAGCTCCGTGTGGATGGACAGGCTCTTATGTGAGGCGAGCATTCTCAGTGAATGGCCGATCCAGCTTCCGATGCCACACTGGATAGTCGCCTCTTTGGGTACAAGGTCAGCCAGGATCGCGCCAATCTTCCGGGCATCGGCGACAATTCGGGGATCGCTCTGTTCCTGGTACTCGGGGAGGGGAGCATCGGCCGCCACCAGCAGGTGAAACCTCTGTACCGGTAGTAGCGCCGCGCCGCGGGTACGGGGCAGGAAGCGGTTGACCTGACCGATGATGAGGCGGGCCGGTTCCATGGCGGCAAGCGAGAGATCCACCGACGGTCCGAGCGAGACGAAACCGTGCGGGTCGGGCGGTGTCACCGAGACGGCCACCACGTCCGGGGCCAGCGGCCCGTGGCGCATGAGGGCGGGCAGTTCCGAAAGATGTGCCGGGAAAAAAGATGTAGCCTGGCTGTTCACTGCATCCCGGCTGTTCCTGGCAACAAAGAAAACCGACGACCGGAGGCCGGGACGTCCTAGGTAGGGAGCATCGCCAAGCGTAAAGAGCTGAACCACTTCGATATCCGGTGCGAGACGGGGACTTTCGACGATGGCTTGCACGATAGCCCCCGGCACGGCCGCCCCCGTGGCCAGGTAGACCCGTTCGCCCGGCTGGATGCGCTCCACCGCCTGCAGGGCGGAGACGGTCTTGGGATGGGGTGAAAGATCGGGTGGCATGGATGGCGGGAGTCTAACACGTTCGCCGCTCTTGAGAATTCCCCGCACCGGCGGTCAGGATGGCAGCCGGAGGGGGCGTCCGTTGCGTATCTACTGGATCCGGCATGGTGAGATGGAATCGGCGCGGCTGCGTGACCAGTTTCGCACAACAAAAGGAGGCCCAGACCTTGCCCTCCTGAACCGGGTGCTGGGACAGGAGGAAGAGGGCCCGCTTTCGGGAAAGGGCCGCCGGGAGGCCGAGGCCGCCGCCCAGGTGCTGGCCCGCCGACCGATCAAGTCGGTCTGGTCTTCCACGATGATTCGCGCCCGCGAGACGGCCGAGGCGCTGGCGGGCATTACCGGCCATAAAATCACGGTCACCGATGACCTACGGGAGGTGCGTGCGGGGAAACTCTCGGAGGACGAACTGACCTGGCGGTTTATCCGTGGGGTGACGGGTGCACCGCTTTTGCCGGATAGAGTAAAGGTTCTTGTGCTCGGCGCGACAGTTATTCCCACCATGTATTACCGGTGGGAGCGGGGCCTTACCCGCGGCGGAGAGACTCCTGCGGAGTTCCACGCACGCCTCACCCGTGCGGTCAGCGGCATCATCAAAAGTCACGATCCTGGCGATTCAATAGCGGTATTCTGTCATGGATATGTCATCACCTATCTGGCCGACCGGTTCTGCCGGACCGGGCCGCCGGTGCGTGTTACCCGGTACGTCCGGAACGGCTCTATCACCACTACCGACGTGCGCCCCGATGGGTCGCTTGTTCTGAGGGAGTTCGCCGCTGCCCGGCATCTTAAGGTAGGGTGAGGGACCGGAAGGGAAGGGGAAATGCCTGAAGTGGATGTGCTGATTGCCGGTGCCGGTCCTGCTGGCAGCTCGGCAGCGTACTTTCTGGCGAGGGCCGGATTGCGCCCGCTCCTGCTGGATCAGTCCCGCTTTCCCCGTGACAAGGTGTGTGGCGATGGCCTCACGCCGCGTTCGACACGGATGATCGAGCGGCTCGGGCTACGCGAGAAAATCGAGGGGAAATACCGCCGCATTACCTCCGTCCGGATGATTTCCCCATTTGGTACGTTGGCCGAACTGGAGATGCCGAAGGAGTGCTTTGGCGGGCAGGGTTTCGTGGTTCCCCGCTACGAACTGGACAGCATGCTTCTCCAGAACGCGCTTGATGCCGGCGCCAGGCTCCAGTCGGGTTGCCGCGTGACCGGAGTCCGGCGCGAGGATGGCAAGATCATTTGTACAGCCGAGGGCGGGGATGAATACGCCGCAAAGGTGCTGGTTGCAGCCGACGGGGCGAACTCCATCATCCGCCGCAAGCTGAAACTGGACAAGAGGACAGCGAAGCATGGGGCCTGGGCGATCCGGGCGTACTACTCGGGGGTCGCGCCCGATTCGGCGGGGGCGTTCGAAATATCCTGGGACAAGCAGCTTCTGCCGGCCTACGGCTGGCTGTTTCCGCTGGAGGGCGGCCGGGCGAATGTCGGGCTCGGTATCCGTGAGGACTATCTGAAGGAGTCGGGTCGCAAGCTCCCGGACTTGTTCGACGACTTCGTGAAGCTCAATCCCCGCATGCAGGTGGAACTGAAGAACGCCACCTGTGAGGGGAAGCCTCGCGGACACTATCTCCCGTTCGGATCCTACTACGACCCGTTCACCGCCGACCGGGTGATCTTTGCGGGCGATGCGGCGGGATTCATTCACCCGCTCACGGGTGAGGGGATCGAATACGCTCTGGAGTCCGGCGAGGCGGCCGCCGGGATGATCCTGACGGTACACGGAGCCGGGGGAAACTACACAAAGAAGGAGCTTGATCCTTACGGGAAGGAATGCATGCGCCGGTTTGGCCATACCATGTCCATGGGCTACCGGATGCAGCGGATGTTCCGCTTCCCGCGACTGGTTGAACGAAGCATGAAGCTGGCCGTCGAGAACGAGGAAATCCGGAACCAGTTCGCCAGCGTCCTGATCGGCGACGGACGGGGCCTTCCGCTCAGTCTGTACCGGAAGGTGATTCTGGGATTTTAGCCGGTTCGGTGGTGGACTTTTCGCGCCGCTGCCGGTTAACAGGATGCGTGCGGGAACCCTTTATCCGTGCTGACACCGGTTGGATATTTTTTGTTGATGAGTTTTGCCGGCGGCGTTGTAACCGGCATTCTGGGCTATCGGCTATGGGCTAGGGGCAAGGAAACTCTTCCGGCCGGGACGGTCCCGGCCGCCAAGCGGCCACGCCAGCGTAGGCCCCGGACTGGCGGCGGGGATGCCGCGGCTGAGCCAGCCGATACTGCCGTTTCGGGCCCCCTGCTCAGTATCGGTGACCGGGACCGCCTTGCCGAGTGGATGATCGAGACCGAAAAAGCCCTTGAAAGTACAGGCAGCCTCAACCGGGCCTGGTCGTCGCGTGCGATGGTCCAGATCAAGACATGGCTGGACAGCGGGCATGACAAGCCGCAGGAGGCCGTGGAACTGGTGGAGTCATTCCGCCAGGTGCTTCTGGATGGCCTGATCCGCTCGGCGGAGCTGACCGGGCCGATTCTCGTCAAGCTTCGGGAAAGTGCGGGCGGTGCGGCTGGCGAGAGCGGCGAGGTGAGCAGCAAGCTGGCTGTGCTCCGGAAGGAAACGGGGACACGGCTGACGGTCATACGTGAGCGGTGCGCGGGACTTCCCGTTTCCCAGCAGAACGAGTTCCACTTCACCTGAAAGAATGGCCAGAAAACAGAACGCCCGGCTCCTTGCAGAGTCGAGCGTTCTTCCGGGATTCCTGTTTCAGGAAACCGTGTGGGATCAGGGGGTCAGTCCGCCAGCCGGATTGCCGGCGGGGGCTTCCGCCGGAGCGGCACCTTCTGCGGGTGCAGTGCCTTCTGCCGGGGCGCTCTCAGCTGGAACAACTTCCTCAGCGGGTGGCGGGGCTTCAACCGGGGGTGGCGGAGGCGGCGGTGTCGGGACCGCTGCCGGTTGCGGGGCGGCTTCTTCGGATTTGGGCGGACAGCCCGGCAGTACCATCAGGCCTGCGCCGAGAAGTGACAGGATGGTTGCAGTCGAACGTGCTTTCATTGGTCGTATAGACCTCCTCTTTCTTTCCGGACATCCCTGTATGTATGGAAGCCGGTTCTCTCGTGCAAATGACAGTAGTGGAGGCTACCCGATTTGCAAGAATGTTATGGGAGATGCTTATAAGCCGCTGTAATTATTGGGAATAATATATTTTAGGAGGGACTGGATGCAGAGTCCGGCTCAATCTGAATCAGCAGAATACCCGATTCGACGGCGGTTCCCTCGGCGGGGCCCAGTTTCACGACCTTGCCATTCACAGGGCTTTTCAGTTCGTTCTGCATCTTCATTGCTTCGACGATGACAACACCCTGTCCGGCCTGAACTGTATCGCCAACCTTTATGTGATACTTCACGACCTTGCCGGGCATGGGGGCGGCTATGGTGCCGTCCGATGCGCCGCCACCGGCAGCCGACCCGGACCATTTGCGTTCGTCTGGTGTCTTGAGGGTGATATTCCCGCCCCGGCGGCTCAGGATCACTTCGGATCCGGAACTGGTCACCTGAACGTCGTAGCTGCGGCCATCAAGGATGAGGTGATAAAGGTTGCGGGTGATCGCGCGGACATCCACGGCGAACATCTTGCCGCCGCTTTCCATTTCCCATGTGCCGTTGTCCCTTGGCCGGAGCTGTACGGTGACCGGTTTGCCGTTCCATTCGATCTGCAGTTGCATGCTGTTGAAACCTGTCCTTCCCGTGGGGAGTACGTTCTAGAGCCGGCGGAGCTGGGCCTCGCGCCCTACGATCTTCCACATGCTCCCGCTGGAGCCCCCATCAGGCTGTGCTGCGGGTACGGCTGAATCCTTGCGCGCAAGGGCCGCGGCGGCGAGGGCGAGGGGCATTTCGTCGCTTGGCGCCGGCTGGGCCTGGAATTTGAACTTGTTGTCCAGCCAGTGCGTATCGAAGGCGGCGGTGCCGAAATCGGGATGCTCCAGCAGCGCCAGGTGGAAGGGAATGTTGGTCGTGATGCCGCCGATCTTATACTCGAGCAGGGCCCGGCGCATGCGCTGGGTGGCTTCCCGGCGGTCGCTGCCCCAGGTGATGAGCTTGGCGATCATCGGGTCGTAGGACATGGGGACTTCCCACCCTTCATAGACACCGCTGTCCACCCGGACACCGGGACCCTCCGGATTCTGGAGGTGGGTAATGAGGCCTGGTGACGGCATGTAGTTGTTTGCGGGATCCTCGGCGCAGATACGGCACTCAATGGCGTGCCCGCGCTTGACGATATCGGATTGCCTGAACGGCAATTTTTCGCCTTGGGCAACCAGAAGCTGCGTTTTCACCAGATCGACCCCCGTCACCATTTCGGTCACGGGGTGCTCGACCTGGATGCGGGTATTCATCTCCAGGAAGTAGTAGTTCTGGTTCGCGTCCATGATGAACTCGACCGTCCCGGCATTCGTGTAGCCAACGGCGCGGCCGGCCTTGAGGGCGTCTTCGCCCATTTTGGCGGCCACATCGGGCCGGACAAACGGAGAGGGGCACTCCTCGACAACCTTCTGGTGGCGCCGCTGGAGGGAACACTCGCGCTCAAACAGGTGAACGCCATTCCCATGTTCGTCGAAAATGATCTGGATTTCGATGTGGCGGGGGTTTTCAATGTACTTTTCGATATACACTGAGCTGTCGCCGAAAAATGCCTGGGCCTCGTTCTGGGCGAGCGCCAATGCGCCGTCCAGTTCGGCGTCAGATCGTACGACACGCATCCCCTTGCCGCCGCCGCCGTTTACGGCCTTGACCATGATCGGATAGCCGACGGTCTTGGCAGTCTTGCGGGCATCGGTAGCATCGCGAATAGGCTCCTTGTCTCCCGGAACCACCGGCACGCCACCCTTGGTCGCCTGCTGGCGGGCGGCCGTCTTGGAACCCATGGCATCGATGGCATCTGGTGGGGGGCCGACCCATATGTACCCGGCGTCGATCACGGCGCGGGAAAAGTGGGTCCGCTCCGAAAGGAAGCCGTAGCCGGGGTGAACGGCATTCGCGCCCGACTTTTTCATTACGTCAATCAGTTTGTCCGCTCTGAGGTAGCTCTGGGCGCTCTCGGTGGGACCGATGTGGTACGCCTCGTCGGCCATGCGCACATGGAGGGCGGTCCTGTCGATATCGGAATAGACCGCTACCGTGGGGATACCAAGATCCCGCGCCGCCCGGATGACGCGAATGGCAATCTCGCCGCGATTGGCGACCAGCAGTTTCTTTATTTTCTTGGTGCTCATGACTCGTGGTTTGGCTCCAGTATCCGGTTCAGAGCGGGATGTTCCCGTGCTTCTTGGGAGGATTGACGCGCACCTTGTTCTTCAGCATCTCAAGCGCCTGGGCAATCTTCTTGCGCGTGTCGGCCGGATGGATGATCTCGTCGATGAAGCCCTTCTCAGCTGCTTTGTAGGGGCTGGCAAACTTATCTTTGTAGTCCTCCACCAGCCGGTTCTTTTCGGCAACAGGGTCCTTGGCGTTCTTCAGCTCGTCACGGAAGATGATGTTCACAGCGCCGTCCGACCCCATCACGGCGATTTCGGCCGTCGGGTAGGCATAGTTTACGTCGGCAAGCGAGTGCTTTGAGGCCATCACGACGTACGCACCGCCATAAGACTTGCGGGTGATGATGGTGATCTTGGGTACCGTGGCCTCGATAAAGGCATACAGGAGCTTGGCTCCGTGCTTGATGATTCCGCCGTATTCCTGGGTAGTGCCGGGCAGGAAGCCGGGGACGTCCACAAAAGTGACGAGAGGGATGTTGAACGCGTCGCAGAACCGGACGAACCGCGCTCCCTTGATCGAGCAGTTGATATCGAGGACGCCTGCCTGATGATCGGGCTGGTTGGCAGTGATTCCGATCGGTCGGCCATTCACGCGGGCGAAGCCGACGATGATATTCTGGGCATAGTCCGGTTGGATTTCCAGAAACTCGCCGTCGTCAACCACCGCCCGGATGATCTGCTTCATGTCGTAGGGGATATTCGCCTCATCTGGCACGATCTGGCTGATTTCCGTCGTTGCCCGGCTGGGGTCATCACGGGTGGGCTTTACCGGCGGGTCCTCGCGGTTGTTCTGAGGCATGTAGGATAGCAGTTCGCGGATCAGGGCGAGAAGCTGTTTGTCGTCCGGCGCCGTCAGGTGGCAGACGCCTGAGCGTGTCGAATGGGCGCGCGCGCCGCCGAGATCCTCCTTGGTGACTTCCTCATGAGTTACCGTCTTGATGACATCCGGGCCGGTCACGAACATATAGGCCGACTTGGCCGTCATCAGGATGAAATCGGTCATAGCCGGGCTGTAGACCGCACCGCCGGCGCAGGGACCCATGATGGCGCTGATCTGGGGAACGACGCCCGAGGCGTGGACGTTCCGGGTGAAGATATCGCCATATCCGCCAAGCGAATCAACTCCCTCCTGGATGCGGGCGCCGCCCGAATCGTTGAGGCCCACAAAAGGGGCGCCATTCTGCATGGCGAGGTCCATAATCTTGCAGACCTTGCGGGCAAAGGCACCGGAGAGTGAGCCTCCGAATACGGTGAAATCCTGGGAAAAAGCATAGGTTAGCCGGCCGTTCACGAGGCCGTAGCCAGTGATGACGCCATCGCCGTAGTATTTTTCCTTGTCGAGGCCGAAATCCGAACAGTTATGGACGACGAACTTGTCCAGTTCGACGAAGGTACCGGGATCGAAGAAAAACTCGATCCGTTCCCGGGCTGTCAGCTTCCCGGCTTTGTGCTGCTTCTCGATCCGATCCTTGCCGCCGCCGGCCTCGGCCAAAGCCTCGCGCTCGCGCAGGAGTTTCAGTTTCGCTTCCATTGTCATGGGGAATCTCTTTCTGCCGGAATGATGGATTGCGCGACGTTGGCCGCCCGGGATGGAACCCGGAATACCCCGCCGACGGCCCGCGTCAATAACCGCCGCTTGACTCGCCGGTCAAGGTTCCTGTCGGGCGAAAAGAAGAACCGTAAAGTGCGAAGAACGCTACGCAATTGGGCCAATAGGTACAAGTGATCTACGTCGTCGGAAACCATTCTGGTATGCTGGCGGGCAACTCTTCCAATCAGGTTGTTTTCCACAGGGGAATGTCCAAAATGTTCCAAGTGGCCTTCTGGCAGGATTTATGGGAGTCCGGGTAACCGTAACGTGAGTGCGACCACCGACCAGATGTTGAAAACTCGCCCCGGGGCCCCAGCGGTGGTCGATGCCACGTTTCTGAACGAACTGGCCGAACCACCTGCTACTACCGGCATTAAACCTGAAGAGGGCCGGGTGAATCTGCTCGATTTTTCCCCCTCCGATCTGGAGGCGTATTTGACCCGGCTGGGCAAGGAAAAGTTCAGGGCCCGGCAGTTGATGCTCTGGATTTATGACCGGGGGATTACTGATTTTGGCCAGATGTCGAACCTTGCCAAGGGGTTTCGTGAGGGGCTGGCAGAACTGGCGGAAATCCGCATGCCGGAGGAAGCACGGCGCGAACAATCGGTGGACGGTACAACCAAGTTCCTGTTCCGGATGGACGACGGGGAGTTCATCGAATCGGTACTCATCCCCGAAGACGACCGGATGACACTGTGTGTCTCCTCCCAGGCGGGCTGTGCGATGGCTTGCGAATTCTGCCTGACGGCGCGGATGGGGCTTCGGCGGAACCTGAAAGTGTGGGAAATCCTTGGACAGGTGCTTCATGTCAAGCTTGCCATGAGAGAGCTGTTTCCCGAGCGGCGGCTTTCCAACATCGTGTTCATGGGCATGGGCGAGCCGCTCCAGAACCTGGAAAAGGTGGCCAAAGCCTGTGAGGTGCTGACCGATGATTTCGGCTTCAAGATATCGGCGCGCAAGGTGACGGTTTCGACCGTGGGCCTCGTCCCCCAGATTCGCAAGTTCGGCCAGATCACGAATGTAAATCTGGCCGTGTCGCTCAATGCGACCACCGACAAGGTTCGCGACCGGATCATGCCGATCAACCGGAAATGGCCGATCGCTAGGCTGATCGAGGCGCTCCGCGAAGTGCCGCTCGATGGCCGCCGGAAGATCACGATAGAATACGTCATGCTTAAGGGACTGAATGACACACTTGACGATGCCAGGCGGCTCGCCGCGCTGCTCGCAGATATTCCATGCAAGATCAACCTGTTGCCGTGGAATCCTTTTCCTGGTCCCGATCTTGAAACGCCAGAACCGGCACAGGTTCAGGAGTTCCAGAACTACCTGATCGCCCATCACATGAACGCCCGTGTCCGGACGCCGAGGGGGCGGGATATTTCGGCCGCTTGCGGCATGTTGAAGGGTATCGAAACGGGAAAAGTGAAGGTGCCGCGGTGAAAAGATACTGGTTACTGGTGCTGGCGGGGCTGGTGTTTCCTTCGTGTTCCAGACCGGCCGTGGATTCCCGTGTCGTGATTGAATTCGGGACATTCCGGAATCCCATGTGCGAACTGGATAATGTGCGCAGCGAATTCGCCATTGATGAACCCATGAGCATGGCAATTCGGCGTCCTTCCCCGTTCGGGAGCAGCGAGGTTCACAAGCTTTATCTCGCGGTGATCAGCGGGCCCGATGGACAGACAGCAAGGGAAGAAATCAACTCCACGACCATTGATGTGGACCCAAACCGTTCTGTTGTGTGCATAGCGGGGCCGAAGCTGACTCCCCGGCAGTTCGGGATACAGGGGCCCGGCCGTTACCAGATGGAGTTGTGGACCGGGGATGCCCGTGTCGCGTTCACCGAGTTCGTCGTGAAGGGGGCAGGTGGCGGTCAAGGCAGCGGGGGCTAGGAAACCATGGCCAGCCGCGCCAGGGCCGTGGCGGAGAATATCCCCGGCGACTTTTTCGTAGACTCGACCTGCATCAACTGCGACACCTGCCGGCAGCTTGCACCGGAAACCTTTGACGAGGTGGCTGACCATTCCTTCGTATGCATGCAGCCGTCGCGGGAAACGGACACCCGCGCTGCCACGCGGGCCATGCTGGCCTGTCCGACAGGTTCCATTGGCACACTGGGCAAGAACAAATCCCGCGAGGTGATCGGGGATTTCCCGCTCCCCATTGATGGACCGGTGTCTTACTGCGGATTTACTTCAAAAGATTCGTTTGGTGGCAGCAGCTATTTCATCCAGCACCCAAGGGGAAACTGGCTGGTGGACGCGCCGCGGTTTGTTCCCCATCTGGTCAAAAAGTTTGAGGAGGCGGGTGGTGTGCGTCACATCTTCCTGACCCATCGTGACGATGTGGCCGATGCCGGGAAATACGCACGTCAGTTCGGAGCGGAGCGCACCATCCATCATGATGATCTTTCAGCCCAGCCGGACGCCGAGCGGGTGCTGGAAGGAACTGCCGACGTTGATCTGGCCCCGGGATTTGTGGCCATTCCGGTGCCGGGGCACAGCAAAGGGCATCTCGCACTGCTGGTTGACGGCAAATACCTGTTTTCCGGCGATCATCTCTGGTGGAGCCGTGAACGCAATGGTCTTGGAGCATCGCCCGGCGTCGCCTGGTATTCCTGGGCCGAGCAGAAACGGTCGCTGAAGAAACTGCTGGACTATTCCTTTGAATGGGTACTGCCGGGGCATGGGGACAGGATGCAGTTGCCCGCATGCTCGATGCGCCGCCAGCTCGAGGATTTCCTGAAAACCATCTGAACGATGTGTCGAAAACAGAAACCCCGCCCGGGTTGCCGGGCGGGGTTTCGTTTTGGCCGTAAAGGTCAGGCTAGAACGTGGCGTTCAGGTTCAGGCCAAGAAGATGCGCGTGACCGTATTCCGCACCCTTCTTGCTGCCCCCAAACGGGTTTTCGACGTCATAGCGGTATTCACCGCGGACGAAGAGGCCGTCCGTTACCGTGTAGATCACGAATGGCGAAAGCCCCATACCCTTGAATGATCCCAGCGGGGCACCACCAAAAGTGGCCGGATCCACGCCAACTGCAGCAGCAAACTCCGGATCCAGGTAATTATACTCGGCTCGCAGACCGACTTCGACTGCATCTGTAGCTTTGAATCCAACGATTGCCATCGCACCGATCCACTGCTGGTCAGATCCGGATACAAAGTTGCGCGAATAAACCGTCTCGAATGCGATGGATGCCTTGTCGGCCGTGAAGGTGAGATCCAGGTTGAACAGATGCCACCAGTCGGTCTTCCGGGTTCCCGCCTGCGTGGATGGACTCGCCACCCAGGTCAGACCGGCGTACATATTCTCCTGGGTAATGCCGGCAAGAAAGCTGAACCCTTTGTCGACTCCACCATCATCGTTGGTGCCGAGGGCGTCGTTGAAGATCATCGCCTTGAAGAACGGCCCGGACTCAGGCTCGTAGGCCAGCATGGCGCCGGTGTAGTAGAATGGCAGGGAACCGGCGAACAGGTTCGACATGGTGATGTTTTTCCGGGCATTGGACCATACCGATTCGATTCCGATGGGTGCGATGTACCGGCCCATGTAGAAGTTCAGGTTCTCCGCGATATTGATACCGGCATATGCCTCTTCGACAGTCAGAGCAAAGGCCGTGCTACCGGTTTCATTGGGCCCAGCGGTTCCGGATCCGGCTTCCGCGAAGGACAATGTCGCTGCGGCGATGCCCTTGCCACCAAAGTCTTTCTGCATCTGCAGGAGGACTTCACCCGCCAGGAATGTCAGGTCGTTGTCACGACAGGTACTAGTGTTAGCACGGCATGGACGAAGCCCTGTAGGGCTCATCAGGTTGAGCCCACCTGACGAACCTGCCAGCAGCGGGTTCCCAATTCGGGTGCCGCCACGAAAGTTGGGGCTAGCCGTCGAATAAGCGGCGAGGGCATCGACATATCCGGTAAAGGTAAAGCCCCCAAGGCCTTCGCCTCCAGATACCGATGCGCTGTGCTGAGTGTGGCCGGCGGCGGCCATTGCGTCGCTATGAGATTTTGTCTCCTGGGCATGCACGGTAGCCGCGAGCGACAGGCACGCGGCGGTCAGGATCGTTAGGAATGTGTTTCTGTTCTTCATGTGTTTCCCTTTTGCCTCCTTCAGGCACGTTGGTTCAGGCTCTGTTACAAAACCGGTACCAACAGTTCGATAGCCCCCTGATGTCTATAACACTCTGAATTTATTGATGTAAATTAAATAGTGACGAAGTGGCTACTTGAAGAAGTGTCCCGGGCGTGCCTAAATCCGAGGCGTAGCCGGTCCAGTGTGGTCAGAAATCAAGCATTAGGAGGCAATGGGGAGGCCACAGACTGCTATATCCGGACCGGTTCTTTGAGTGTAGCGAACCAGTCAACAAATTGCTGGAGGCCGTCGCGGATGCCTGTCTTGGGTTCGTAACCGAGTAGCTTCCGGGCCCGGTCCACCGATGCCCATGAAGCCGGAATGTCCCAAGTCCGGGCTGGCTGGTGCTCGCGTATGGCTGTCACGTTCAGGGCCTTCTCCATGTCCGTGATCAGATCGTTCAATACGACCTGCCGGTTTTCGCCGAGATTGATGATCTCATAGCCGAGCGGCTTGTCGAGGGCTGCCACAAATCCGTCGACGAAGTCGCCGATAAAGGTGAAATCCCGCTTCTGGCTGCCATTGCCCCAGACCGGAATGGGCTTTCCTTCACGCATCCGCCAGGCGAACTTGTATATCACCATATCGGGCCGTCCACGCGGGCCATACACGCTGAACGGGCGGATGACCGTGAAGGGAATCCCGAAATTGAGCCAGTAGGTATAGGCCAGCAGTTCGCAGGCCCGTTTGGAGACACCGTAGGGCGAAATGGGACGGTCTACGGTATCCTCTTCCTCGAACGGCATTTTCGTCTGGTTGCCGTAAACTGAGGACGAGGAGGCCGCCACGCAAACATCCGGGCGGACCCGTCGGGCCAGCTCGAATACCTGAACCGTGCCCTGCACATTGATATCCATGCATTCGGCCGGGTTCAGGATCGAATTGGACACGCCGGGACGGGCGGCCAGATGGGCGATGGTATCGATCTTGGGCTGGCCGCGAATGGCGTCGTCGAGATCCTCGTGGCTTCGGATATCACCTGCGCAGAAGTGGAAGTCCCCGAGCCGCTCGAGTGTCTTGAGGTTTTCTTCCTTGACGATCCGCGGATAAAACGGGTCCAGATTGTCAAAACCGATCACGCGGTCGCCGCGCCTGAGCAGCCGCTCGCAGACATGGAACCCGATGAAACCGGCCGCGCCGGTGACGAAATGGTTTCTGGCCACGGTGGTTCCGATAGCATACCCGTCAGGCAATTGCCGCCGGGGTCGGGGCCGTCTCGCCGTTGACGGCCTTGTCGAGCGAACCATCCAGCCAGGCGCCAGCAATGAAGAACAGGCAACTCATGTATATCCAGGTGATGGTGATGAATATCGAGCCCAGCGATCCGTAGATCACGTTATAGTCGCGGAAGCGGCCGAGCAGGGCCTTGAATATCAGTGAACCCGAAAGCCAGCCGGCAGTAGCCATCAGTGTCCCGGCGGTAAACCATCGCCAGGGCCGGTCATTGGCAGTACCGACGGCATACAGGACCGACGCTGCCAGTGTCACCATCAGGATGACGACCGCATAACGTGTCACATGCCAGAGTGTCAGCGTGAGCTGGGGTGTATGAAGCTGGGAAGCGAGAAACTCCGTTATCCGCCAGCCGGAGAGCAGGATCAAGGGTGCCGCAGACATGAGCATTCCGAGAACTGCGGAAATGACGATGCGCTCAAACCAGGCCCGCAGATAGGAACGCTCGTCGGTGGTTCCGCGGGCGCGGTTGATGTTGGTTTCAAAGACAGCAACTCCACGTGCGGCGATCAGGATTGACCCAAGAGCCCCTACCCAGACAGTAGCTCCCGCATTCGTTGACAGCGTATTGACAAGGTTCTGCTTGAGAACGGGCACTGCCGGGCGGGGGACCAGACGGGCAAGCGTGTCGACGAGCACGGTTTCCATCCCCTCGGTGGGGAGAAGGCTGATGACGGTGAATACCAGCAGCGCGAACGGGAGCGAAGCCAGAACCATGAAGAATGCCAGTTTGCCTGATTCGCCCACCAGATCGTTGCGGTGCCCGGCGACCAGATAATCCTTCCAGAAGCCAGCCCGCCTGAGTGCTGCCCGGCGTTTTACATCAAATGAGACCAGCCTCATTCAGTGTTCGCCCTGATAGAAGCCGTCCAGCACTTCCCGGTACCGGGTTTCCACTTCCTTGCGCCTGACCTTGAGGGTCGAGGTAAGCAGGCCGTTGTCAACGGTAAACTCTTCGGGGACAACCATCCATTTTTTGACCTGTTCGTACTGGGCAAGCGACTGGTTCACCTTTTCGACGTGTGTGCCGATTTCGGCCAGCAGATCGGGGTGGCGGGCAAGTTCGGCTAGAGTGGGAGGCAGGTTCCGGGATTTCGCCCAGGCCGGAGCAGCTTCCGGGTCCAGGACGATAAGCGCACTCGGGAACTTGCGCCGGTCGCCGTGGTAGAGGGCCTGTCCCACCAGCGGATGGGATTTCAGAAGGTTCTCGATGCCCGCCGGGGCTATGTTCTTGCCGCCAGCGGTAATGATGATGTTTTTCTTGCGATCGGTGATCTTCAGAAAACCATCTGAATCCAGCTCACCGATGTCGCCCGTGCAGAGCCATCCGTCACGAAACGTTTCGGCTGTCGCTCCGGGCTCCTTGAAATATCCTTTGAATACCAGATCGCCCTTGATGAGGATTTCACCGTCCGGGGCAATCTGTATTTCGATGCCTGGTATGGCCTTCCCAACGGATCCAAACCGGTAGGCATCCGGAGTATTGGCGGTGCAAATGGCCGACGATTCGGTCAGTCCATAAACCTCCAGTGGCAAGAGGTCGAAAGCATGAAAAAACTCGAGCAGGTCGTAACTGATGGGAGCGGCTCCTGAGATCAGGAACCGGACCCGGCCGCCCAGCTTGTCCTTGAGCTTGCCGAGAACGAGAGCCTTGGCGACCCGGTGACGGATCGAGAGCCACAAGCCCGGCTTTCCCCGCCGCTGGATAACGCGACTGTGCTGGCGGCCCATATCCACGGCCCATTCGGCAAGCCGCCGTTTTTCCGGTGGCATCCGTTCCAGTCCCTCGACAAATTTCCCATGGATTTTCTCGAATATGCGCGGGACTGATCCAAAGAAGTCCGGTTTGGCGAGGCCGATATCTTCCACCAGTGTCTCCGGCGAACGGGCAAAGGTGACCGATGCCCCGGTATTCAGCCGGCCGTAGTGGCCCACTACGCGTTCGGCCACATGTGCCATTGGCAGGAAAGCGACTGTGTGATCGGTTCCCTTGATTGGCAGCATTTCGGGAATCCGGTCCACGAAGGCCCGGATATTCCGGTGCGTGAGCATCGCCCCCTTGGGCGGGCCGGTGGTTCCTGACGTGTAGACCAGGACAGCCAGATCGTCGGGTGATGCCTGGTTGGCCCGGTGCATCCAGGTTGTTGAGTCCCGGGCATTCATGTTCGCGCCCTTGCTGAGCACCGCTTCCAGCGGCATGAGCCGGGATTCGGCAGGATCGGTGACAGGATTGATGGCGATGATGTAACGGAGCTTGGTAAGCTCCCTGAGGATGGGCCTGATCCGGTCATAGAGTGCCTGGTTTTCGACAAACAGGCAGACGGAATCCGAATGATCGAGCTGATAGCGTACCTGTTCAGGAGTGAGGGTCGGATACAGGCCGACACTAACTCCTCCGGCGACCAGCGTTCCCAGATCAATGGCTGCCCAGTCGAAGCCGGTGGCCGCGAGGATATTCACTACTTCGCCGCGCTTGAGACCTGTCACCTCAAGGCCGAGACCGATCTCTGCCACCCGCCAGATAAATTCCGACCAGGTAAGAGAGATCCATTCCTTGCCGTTCCAGAAACGAATGGCGGGCTGCTCGCCCGACTTCGAGTGCCGTTCGATGATCAGTTCCGTAAGGGTTCCGGACATGGGCGTTAACGTATCAAATCCCGCTGGGCAGGGCCATACCTGTTTTGACGGGATAACAGTCAGGCTTTATGTAAATGTGCCATGAACCGGTTCCCCTCTCTTGGTTTCTTGATTGCGGCTTCCCTTTTCTTCGCCTGCCAGCCTCGCCCTGAGCCTTTAGCTTCGGGGGATGCTGCGGAGCATGGAGTTCCATCGCAGGGATTGGGCAGCAGCTACAATCCCGTGCCCCTTACGCAGGAAAGCCTCGATGCCGGGAAGAAAACGTATCAGCTTGCGTGCATGGCCTGCCACAGCGCCACTGGAGCACCTGGCCCGACGATCGCCATGCGGCCGACGGCTCCACACTTCAACCGGCCGGAGTGGAGCCGATCGAGATCCGACACGGAACTTTATCTCACGATCCAGATGGGCCGTCCCATGAAGGGGATGCCCTCTTGGAAGCATTTGCGGCCCCGGGAGACATGGTCGATCATCCACTTTATCCGCTCGTTGAGCGGCACGGCGGAGGAGTTCGCCCAGGCAGCGGAAAAGGCCGCGAATGCTACTAGCCAGGACAGTCCCGAAGGCGCTTCGACCCCCTGAATCACGTATCACAATGTTGTCAAAGCGGGGTCTGCACCAATCCGGTTGTTTCGGCTGTGCAGGGGGCGTTACGCTTTGCTACAGATGAACGAGTTGCTGATCGTTACTGCCGGTTTCGGACTGGTGCTCCTGATCCTGGGGACCGCGCTGTTCATCATTTCACGCGTGGGGCGGTTTGAAACCCGGATGCACGACCGGTTCGATCAGGTCCATCAGCAGGTTAGGGAATCCCTGAATCATACTGGTAGTTCAGTGGCGGCGGAAACCGGCACACGACCAGACGAACCGGGTGCCTTCCTGCGGCCACATCTGGCCAAGATGATGGAACGTTTGGACCAGCTGGAGCAGAAGCTGGATGAAACTGCCGGTTGGCAGACCCGTGCTGGCAGCATCGGGGTGAGCGCAGAATCCCGCCTGGCCGCTCCTGAACAGAACCGGCGCCGGTTGCGGGAAGAGTTCGAGGCTGGCATCACGCGTGTCACCTCGTATCCGGAAGAAATGACGCTGGCGCTTACCACCCGCTGCAACATCAATCCCCCATGCGGCATCTGCGAGCGGAACAAGCGAACTCAAAACGATGAATTCGACATGAGTCCGAACGTGCTGGTGAATCTCGTGCCGGTCTTCCGGCACCTGGACATCCTGTACCTTCATTGTGGGGGCGAGCCGACTTATGCGCGCTACTTTGATGACGTGCTAGGGCTGGTAGATCCTCCCACGAAAGTCCGGTTCAATACTCATGGCATCACGCTGGACGAACCACTGGCCCGGCGCCTCATCGAAGGCCGCCGTGTGGACTGCATCAATGTCAGTCTCGATGCTGCCCGCGCCGAAACACATGCGAAACTCCGGGGGCCCGGGTTCGCCAAGATTGTCGAAAACATAGGGAATCTTCAGCAGCTGAAGAAAAGCATGGGACGGAAGTATCCGACCCTCATAGTCAACATGTGTATTACGCGCGAGGCATTGCCTGAACTGCCCGAGTTTATTGATCTGGCCGCCCGGCTGGGTGTGGACGGTGTCGACCTGTTTCACATGAACCCCGGCCCCACCTTCGATTGGACTGCCAGCCGGGTGATGCCGGGCGGCGGCGAATATGTATTCGATTATGCAGCCCAGCTGAAAATTGATCCTGTCGAACATGATCGTTTGCTGACTGAGGCCTATCGCCGGGCCAAGCTTTACTCGCTGCCTGTCAATTTCGTGGGGCAGGGGTTTCTCTCAAAGCAGTTGACTGATGAACAGAAGGTAATCTCCGCCCATATGAACGAGCGCCACCAGCACCCGGAGAAATGCATGGTTCCGTGGTCCAGAGCGGTGGTGGCCGAGGATGGGCAGGTTCGTATGTGTTACTACCATGACGAACTGAGCGAATATATCGGGGACCTCTCGCGTGATCCATTCGAGACGGTGTGGAATTCACCAAAAGCGATCCAGGTCCGCCAGCAGATGCTGGACCGGGTATTTGCTGACCCGTGTCTCACTGCGCCGACTGTGTGTATTTTCCGGGGGCGCGTATGAGCCTGGCCACGATGATATTCATCGTTCTGGTTTCGCTCGCTGCCGCGGCAGCAGGAGCGGCACTGTGGGCGATCTCCCGGATCGGCAGGGCTGAAACACGTCTGAATGCCCGGTTGGATGGTGTCGAACAGCGGCTCGAAAGGTATCACACCACGACCGAGGGTATTCGCGATGATGTATTTGGCCAGCTTCGCCATGTTATGGGTCAGAATGACCTGATTGTCGGTCGGATCAGCCAGCTGGAAGAAGAGACTCTGCGGCACGTCACAAGATTCGAGGAAAACGTGGTAGCCCTGCAACGCACGATCAAGGATGTACGCAATGGGTTCCAGGAACCCCGTCTGGATAGGGCTGTTATGAACCGGATTCTTGAGCGCATTGAAGTGATTGAGCGGCGTCTCGACCCGGATGACCATTCTCCGGAACGATAGGGAAACAAATGGAGGCTGGATTTCTGCTGGGGGCGTCGGTTGGGGCCATGTCGGTTGTGGCAGCGGGAGCGGCATTGTGGGCGATCTCCCGTATCGGCCGGGCCGAGACGCGCCTTAACGCCCGGCTGGATGGGGTTGAGCAGCGGCTTGAAAAATATCACACCACTACCGAAGGAATCCGCGACGATGTGCTCGGCCAGCTCCGGCACGTCATGAACCAGAACGATCTTACGGCCCGTCACGTCGTCCGGTTCGAGGAAGACGCGCTGGAGCTTCAGCGTACGATCAAGGATATCCGTAATGTTTTTCAGGAACCTCGCCTTGATCGGGCCGTTATGACGCGGATTCTGGAGCGGATCGAAGCGCTGGAACGGCGGCTCGGCCCCGGTCCTGGCAACGGCTAATCTACCCGAAAGAGCCAGACCGGTCCCCATTTTTGTTCCACGCGGAGCCCTTCAGGCGGCGGATCGAGTGCGGCCTGAATCCGTTTCCATTCATTCAGTGGATACCGGTCTCCATGAACGACCAGCCAGCGTGCGCCACGTTCGCGGATACTGGAGAGGGTCGTGGTGTCTGGGAAATGGCCCAGTTGTTCAGCGAAACGCCGGTAAGACAGAGGCGCTTTTGAAGTGACACCATTGAGCCGGGGTATTCCATCAAGAAGCCAGTAAAACAGGTAGATGGTGTCATGGTTGAGATCAGGATCATCCACGAATCCTTGGCTGGCGGGAAGTTCCAGCAGTGGGGCTTTCCCGTGCGCCAGTATCCATTGGTACGGAAGCGGTACGGTGCCGAGTGCGATATCGGAGCAGCTTGGGCAGGCTTCTGCATGAATACGAATATCAGTCGTCCGGCCAGCAGGGTCAGGCCATGGTAGCCGGTGGGTAACCATGAGCAGTTGCCCGGTGGCCAAGAGTGTGGCGACTGTTTTGGCCCAGTCACGATGGGACAAGAACCTGTGCACGGCCATCGCCAGCAACATGCACAGGGCAAAGCCGCCGGCCAGCAATGTGCGCGCTGTGACACGCATCTGGGCAAAGCCCGGAACCACAAGATCAAGGAATGCAGCCGGTCCGGCTGCGACCGGCGCACCCGACACGAAAATCACTGGGCCCAATGCTGTGAGAAACGACAGTCCCATTATTGTGTTCAGTGTAAGAAGCTCACTGGCAGGACCGGTTGTCGCCGCAGCTGTTAGCCGCTTGCTAGTCCAGAGAATGCCGGTCCAGAAACAAAACGTCGCAATCCAGAACCAGATCGGGAGGCCAAACTGTGCAGACAGCTTCCAGTGTATCAGCACGGTCACAGATAATGCGATCAGGCAGGCTAGGGCTACGGCTGTTACTCGCAGCGTATGGCTGGTCGCTTGCCGGCTTGTCCGGTGTTGCCAGCACGCGATGGATGCAAATGCCGTCCAGAGAATAAGGAACGGTGAGAAGGCATCGTGGGAACTGGGCCAGCGAATGAAGTGACTGAACCCGGAGGCGAAGCAGTCGCCAATCCACGGGACGAAATTGGACAAATCGAGCCGGTAGAAGAACTGCTGGGAAAGGAGAAAGCCAAGGCCGAGCCTTGCAGGGTATGGCGCCAGTTGGCTGGCTGCGTTGGCATAAGCGAGCCCGCACCAGGCGACCGGGATGCAGGCGGCGCAAAATGCCGGGAAACGGCGGCGCAAATACGGGTCTGAAACTGCCCTGGTGCCGGCAAGCAGAAGGGCCGCCATGGCCAGCGTCATGCTTGCAAGGAACTGGACTACCAGAGATGCGGCGAGCCACCACGCTCCGCGGTGGTCGCCTCGCCGGTAACAGGTCAGACCCATCCAGGCGAGCGGCAGACCAAATCCGCCTCCATACCACATGGACCCCGGAAGATAGACCAGCCAGGCATCGTAATTCGCATAGAATATCGCCGCGATAATTGATGCTTCGGGGGAAAACCGCTCGTAGCGGAAGGCCGCATAGGCGGCGGCCATTGTTCCGTACAGCAGCAATGCAAGTGCCAGATTGAACGCAAGAAAATTGTTGGCGCCTGCAGTCCGCAGGGCTGTGTAAACCAGTCCCTGCACCACCGGGACTTCCGAGGTCAGGAGCATCCCCGGTTCAGGATAGTAGAAGTCGGGCGAGTGAAGCGGACCGGCACTGAGGGCGACCGACCGGTAGAACCATTCGAGAATGGCAATCTGGTGATTGTTGTCAATGCCGGTGACAAACCCGGATGCCGGATTGAAGCGAATCGCATGGGCAGTAAGCCCCAAGGCTGCCGCCAACAGCCAAGCCGACGGTGTTCGGAGTAGCCGGAACATCCCGACGATCAGGTCCATTCCGTACCTAATAACCGGAGGCGGTTATAAAGGCGACGGATCAGTTACCTCGCCCATTCCACAAATCGTCTGATTGCAATTTCGGTCTTGGCGTCGGTGACTTTTCCGGACCTGAGCCACTGGAGTCCGGTTTCCAGGGGAATCCAGTGTAGTGGGGCGTGGAGTTCGAGCGGATGGGCACCGTGCATTTGCGCTCCCGATTGAGGAAGACCCGTCACATCGCACTGGAAGATGTGGACTTCCTCGGAGAGGCCGCCGGGAGATGTGAAAACCGGTAACCCCATAGGCATAACCAGCGCCGGCTTTACCCGTATGCCTGCCTCTTCGAGAATTTCGGCGGCGGCCCGCTTTTTCAGATCTGTTTGTGTCTGGTCGCCCGGTTCCCTTGAGCCAGCCACAATTTCCAGAAGGAGCGGGGGATTGGGTCGGTTCTTCCTAACGCGCGGGGCGCGAAGCAGTATTGGCGGCCGGATGCATTCCTTGAGGAGAATTTCGGTCTGACCACGGCGGCCCCGGCGATAGATAAGAATCGCGACACCGTCGGTCCCCCGCCGGTGGACGCTTTCGCAATTATAACTTTTCGACCGCTTGCCGCCGCCGTAGTCGTTCACGAGGCGGTAGCCTTCCACGGTGAAAAAGGAACCGGGCCTTGTGAGCGGATGGGGTTTCCGTGCCACCCGGAGTTTTTGGAGCTTCATCGGGTTTCCGGGAACCACTTCCCGCCGTTCATGCGGACGCAGGATGGCCCTTCGGGATCCAGTTCGCCTTCATGTGGGCCATAGCCGGGGTGGCCCGGCAGCATGAGAATCATCTGGCCATTTTCCTGCGATACCTTGGGGAGCATGGTGGCGACGGGGCGGCGGCGGAGGCTTTCAATGGCCTCGCCGGGGTCACGGAACCTGGAGAGTCTCAGCAGTGTCGTGCAGGTGGGGGGTGCCAGCGTGATCTCTCCGGCGCGATAGCGGTCCACGGCCTCGGCTGGCTGCATCCAGACTCCTTCGGTGGTTTCCCGGCTGACCGATGTCGCCGTCTGGCCTTCAGGGATGGCAGCGGCGAAGAAGAATGTATCGAACCGTTTTTTTTCAATGGGTGGTGTGATCCAGTGGTCGAAAAAGGCCAGTCGATCAGTGTCGAGGCGGACATTTGTCTCGCGTACCCAGTCCAGGAACCGCATTTCGCTGGCGTTCAGTTTCTGCTGGACTGCCTCCAGTCCCGTCGGAGCCGGTCCGCCCAGAATCACTCCCGCTTCCTCCAGGGTTTCCCGTATGGAGGCGACAATGAGTGCCCGTGCGTCGGTTTCAGTGAGGCCGGGAACTTTTGTGGTGAGCGGGCTGACGGCTGCCGCCCCGATGACTTCAGTCCAGTCCGCAGCGCGGTCATCCTCATCCACCTTGCCGCCCGGAAATACATGCACCCCGCCCATGAAGCCGCTTTTGCCGTGCCGCTTCATCAGGAACACATCCATTCCCGGTCTCAGGAGAACCACTGTGGATGCAAACGGTATGGATTCAGGCATGGTTGTATCTCCTGGCCTCCCATGCCGAGTTGCGGGTAGGCCGGTTTTGGTGCCCGCCCATGGTAGCCAACGCCCATTGCCCGTGAAAATGGCCAGTGATACAAGGAGTTGAGGGAGAGTAACTCGCCGTTATGGACATGACGACCCTGTTGGTCCTGGTTGGAATTGTAGCGGTAGTGGCTGTTTTGGCAGTCATGTTCAGCCGCAAGTCGCATGATCTCGCCTCCGCCAGCCCGGAACGGCTTGCCACCCATGCGAAAGAGAAAGCCGATGCCTACGCCCGGGATCACGAAAAGGCGACAGGTGAAAAACTCGACTTCGGCCGGGCGACCCTGAAAGCGATCGACACCGTGCTGGAACGCAACTATGCCAAGAATACCCTTTCAGATCCGACAATTGAGGAAATGGGTTTCTACCTGGGCGAAGTGATCAGGCGGACCTTCGGCGGTGATTGGCGGTATAACGAGGGTTTCAAGGAACTCTGTATTGCCCATCCCCAGGAGGGCTTCATCTTTCCGGTGTCACAGATACGCCGTGCGCTGGAACAGAAAAGCACCGACCATGTGCAAAGCTATTTCGACTCCATCGCCGAACGGGTGAAGAGCTAGCCGGGGCCCGATGAAATCCAAGCCAGCTTCCCCGGCCGCTGCCATTACCGGTGATCCCGCACTCCGGGGGAAGAGGATACTGCTCGCCGTGGGGGGCGGTATTGCCGCCTACAAGGCGGTCGAAATCATGCGGCTTATCCAGAAGGCTGGTGCATCGGTGCAGGTAATGATGACACGCAGCGCCCAGGAATTCGTCCGTCCACTCACATTCCAAACGTTGTCGGGAAATCCCGTTGCCAGCGACCTCTTTGATCTCACCGAGGAAAGCCAGATAGGCCACATACGGCTGGCCCGGGATTCGGATCTCATTCTGGTTGCTCCGGCCACGGCCAACCGCATTGCACGGGCGGCCTGGGGATTTGCCGACGATCTGCTTTCAACAGTTCTGGCTGCAGCTACGGTGCCGGTGGTCATGGCCCCGGCCATGAACGTCGAGATGTGGAACCATCTGGCGACCCAGGCCAACTGCCGGACACTGGAAAGCCGGGGTATTATCCTGGTTTCGCCGGGGAGCGGCGACCTCGCTTGCGGCGAAACTGGCACCGGCCGGCTTGCCGAGCCGGACGCAATTGTCGAAGCGGTTGCTTCATCGCTGACCGCCAAGCCCCTGAAGGGCGTACGTGTGCTGGTGACGGCCGGGCCGACTCGTGAGGCCATTGACCCGGTCCGGTTCCTGTCGAACCGGTCATCGGGGAAGATGGGCTACGCGATGGCGCAGATGGCGGCGCGCCATGGTGCCGAGGTGACGCTGGTCAGCGGGCCGGTCGCAATACCCCCTCCTGCTGGCGTGAAACTGGTCCAGACCACCACGGCCGCCGAGATGCACGAGGCGGTCATGGCCGGTTTTCTTTCCGCTGACATCGTGGTCAAGGCAGCGGCGGTGTCCGACTACCGTCCGGCAGAACCTGCCAGGCGCAAGCTCAAACGACGCGAGAAGGAAATGCCGGTTATCGATCTGGAGCCGACAACTGACATCCTCAAGGCTATCGGTGCGGCGAAAAGGGACCAGTACCTGGTCGGTTTTGCGGCCGAAACACACGACCTTGCTGACTATGCCCGCGCCAAGCTCAGGGAGAAGAACCTGGACCTGTTGGTGGCGAACGATGTTTCCCGTTCCGATGCGGGTTTTGATACAGACACCAATGCAGTCACGTTGTTCAGCCCTGATGGGAAGGTGGAAGAACTTCCATTCGGCTCCAAGCTGGAAGTGGCAGCAGGGATATGGCAGCGCATCCTGCGCCACTATCAGAAGCCTGCTTCCCGGCAGCAGGCGAAGCCGGATGCTCCTGCCCGGAGCAAGCCTCCGGTTTCGCGGCGACCGGTGTCCGGCCGGCGCCGGAATAGGAGCTGACGGACCGGTGACCGCTGACCGAAAGCGTCTTCTCGCAACGGCTGAATACTATCAGTCGATCGGCATCGACTGGCTTCATGTGGCTCCGCTGGCAGCCGGGTCCGGATCAGGGCTAGCCGTATCTGACGGGCGTGGGCAGCCAGAAACGATGGACAAGTTGCGCGAGCCGGAGACATCTACTGAATCGGGAGCAACTACCAGAGGAGAAACCCTGGAGGATATCCAGACTGACCTGGGTGATTGCCAGCGGTGCAAGCTTGCCGGGACACGGACAAAGATAGCATTCGGCGAGGGCAACCCTCGCGCCCGGCTCATGTTCATCGGTGAAGGTCCGGGCAAGGACGAAGACCTGCAAGGGCGCCCCTTTGTTGGCAAGGCGGGTCAGCTCCTGACCAAAATGATCGAGGCGATGGGGTTAAAACGCGAAGATGTCTATATTGCCAATATCGTCAAATGCCGTCCGACGGTCGATCTCAGGTTCCAGAAGGACCGGCCCCCAGAGCCCGATGAAACGGCGGCCTGTTCCCCCTTCCTCTTGAGGCAGATACGGGCCATCGGTCCCGAGGTGATTGTCACCCTGGGGGCGCCGTCCACCCGGTTCGTGCTCAATACAGCAGAAGGTATTACCAAGATCCGGGGCCGGTGGCACAAGTTCGACGGGGGTATTAAAGTGATGCCCACATTTCATCCCGCCTACCTGCTCAGGGATCCGAACCAGAAGAAGTTCGCGTGGGAGGATCTGAAGGCAGTCATGCGGGAACTGGGGCTCAAGGCGCCACAATAGGCACCGGCAAGGGGATACGGGGAAATGGCAGACAAGGGTAGCGGCAGCAGCGGCCGGAGTGTGTTGCGCAAGTGGCTGGGACTGTCTCCCGCCAAACTCTCATTTTTTGTCTTCTTGGTTCTGGCGGCGGTCTATGTGCTCAAGGTGATGCACCCCGTCAACACGCTTCACTATCTGTTCCAGACGCAGGGGCTTTCATTCATCAACCAGATTGAGAGCAAGGCATACGACTACCGGTTCCTCATGACCGGTACCCGTCCGGCCGATCCGCGTATCGTGATCGTGACGATCGACGAGAAGGCCAACAAGGAACTGGGACGGTGGCCCTGGCAGCGCCGGGTGATCGGCCGGGGCATCGAGAACATCATGGAGGATGGCGCGGCCGTGCTGGGGTTCGACGCCGTATTCGCCGAACCTGATCCCAATGACCAGACGGTCAAGTCGGTATTCCATGAGCTGGTGACACGGCTGGAAAAAACCTACTTCAGGGACAAGATCCTGCTCCCGTCCGACCTGGATGCCCGGATGAACCGGCTGCTGGAGCAACTCCCCGATGAGACGCCGCGCAGCCAGTTCGAGGCGCTGATGGCAGACCTCAGGCGCCAGCAGGGGCTGGTAGAACAATCCCGGATACGGCTCCAGAAGGAAATCGAGGAAGCAGCCAATTTTGGATCGGACGAGGCATTCGCCCAGATCATTGAGAAATACCGTGACCGGATTGTGCTCGGCTATGTCATGTTCAAGGACAAGGCCGAAATCGGCGATCTGCCGATGGAGCAGATCGTCAAGGGATTTGAGCTCCAGTACCCCAGCCGGGTGATGAATGCGATCGAACGGGGGGAACGCACCGCGAACGACCCCTATATCGCCATACCGTCCGCCATCGGTGTGCTTCCGAACCTGGAAATATTGTCACGCAAGGGTGCCCATTTCGGGTATTTCAATGCCGAACAGGATGAGGACGGAATCATTCGCCGTCATGAGGTATTCCTCCGGCACGACGAGGATGTGTTCACATCGCTGGCTGTAGAGACGACCCTGACCTATCTGAAACGATATAGTCCGGAGGCGGCGATCGCGTTTGAATATGACAACTACGGGAACCTGATCTCGCAGGTAGGGATCGGTCCCGATCAGGATGACCGGTATATCCTGATCCCAACCGATGATCGCGGCCGGCTTCTGATCAACTACTACGGCGGCAAAGGGACATATCCGCACATCAGCTTCGCCGACGCCGTATCGGGGAACTACCCGCCAGGAACCTTCAAGGACAAGATCGTCCTGTTCGGGGCGACATCTATCGGCGTGTACGATCTTAGGACAACGCCATTCGAGAAGGCGCTCCCAGGTGTCGAGATCCATGCGGCGGTGATCAACAACCTGCTGAACCAGGATTTCAAGTTCGCTCCGAATCCGGTCACCTACGTCCAGGACCTGTTCATCATGCTGGTGATCGCGATCCTGATGGCGGTGATTGTCCCGCGCCTGTCGGCGGTTTCGGGCGCCCTGATCACGGTGTTCGTCATGGCGGGGGTCATTTGGCTCAATTTCTATGTCTTCCAGCGCGGCGTGTGGCTCAACCTGATTTTCCCGCTGTTCTCGGTGGTGGCGAGCTACTCGGCCATTACGATTTACCGCTATGCCACGGAGGAGAAGGAGAAACGCCAGATCAAGAGCGCCTTTGGCTACTACCTGCACCCGGCGATGGTGACCAAGCTCGCCGACGATCCCGGTGCGCTGAAGCTCGGCGGGGAAAAGAAGATATTGACAGCGTTCTTCTCGGACATCGAGGGGTTCTCCACTTTTTCCGAGAAAATGCAGCCAGAAGAGCTGGTCAGTTTCCTGAACGTCTTTCTGACTGAAATGACCAATATCGCCTACCAGTATGACGCGACCGTGGACAAGTATATCGGCGATGCCATCGTGTCGTTCTACGGCGCCCCGATCCCGTTCGAGGATCACGCCGTCCGCGCCTGCCATTCCGCCATCGACATGCAGGTCAAGCTGGCGGAACTCCGCGAAGAATGGGTCAAGCAGGGGCTCCCTCAGGTCCGGATGCGGATCGGGCTCAATACCGGTCCGATGGTCATCGGTAACATGGGCAGCCAGTCGCGGTTTAACTACACGATGATGGGCGACACGGTGAACCTCGCCGCACGTCTTGAATCCCAGTGCAAGGCGTACGGGATTTATCTGATGATTGGCGAGGAGACCTATAATCAGGCCAAGGACGCTATTGATTGCAGGTTCCTCGATCTTCTTGTCGTCAAGGGGAAGACCAAGCCGGTGAAGGTTTACGAGCTGTTTGGGAAAAAGGGAACGACAACCGGAGTCCTGGCTGACATAATGCCAATCTGGGATGAGGCGATGAAGCGGCACATGGGGCGTGATTTCCCCGGCGCGATCGAGTTGTTTGAGAAGATTCTCTCCATGAACCCCAAGGATGGGCCTGCTGGCGTTTTCCTGAAGCGTACGAAGGAATATCTCGTTTCCCCGCCGCCCGAGAACTGGGACGGCGCCTACGTGGCGAAGTCGAAATAGATATGGCCTCAGGATGGGAAATCACGCCAGCCGAGCTTAAGGCGTGGCTTGAGGAAAAGCGGCCACTATTCCTTTGCGACGTGCGCGAAGTGCATGAGTTCGATATCTGCCGGATACCTGGATCCAGCCTGTTCCCGCTTTCCCGGTTTGAAGATGTCGCGCCGGATATCCCGCCCGGCCTGCCGGTTGTTACCATATGCCATCATGGGGTGAGGTCGCTGAATGCGGCCGCTTTCCTGAAGCAGCAACTGGGCATGAAGGAAGTATGGTCTCTCGCTGGCGGTGTGGAACGATGGGCCCGGGAAATTGATCCCGATATGCCCCGGTACTGATCAGCCGAAAAGGTGAGCGGCCGTGTGGCTCAACACGACCGCTCGGGTAGAGGGAAGAAGGGTTTGGGTACCATCCGGACCGGAGTGCCTTGGGGTATCTGCGTGGGCGGACTTCCTTCCGCACTCGTGCCCGGACTTGCTTACAGTCTAGCGCGGCCATTCCGGATACCCTGTGAGCCAACTTACAGGCAGTGCAAGGTTACGTCCCTTTACGGGGGCTGCGTAAAGGGCCGGTAAAACCCGTGCCAGGCGCTTTTCTTTTGCATGACAGGAATGAAACAGTTGCAGGGAGGCCGGTTGTAAGCGGGGTCACACTTTTAGCGCCATGAAACTCTCTCTACTGGATATATTCGCCTGTCCCGCTTGTGGGCATCAGGAACTGGCTGCGGGTCCGTCGCCTCTCCCCCGGAACGGCCGCCTCATTGACGGAGAGCTTCGCTGCTCCAGTTGCAGCCGGGCCTATCCGGTACGGGATGGGGTGCCTGATTTCGTCATGAATGGCAGACGTCGTCCATCACCGTCGCAGCGGCTGATGGAGATGGCACCTATTACCCGGATTTATGAAGAACAGTGGCGTCCGCAACTGGTCCGGGCTGTATCGCCAGGGCTCACGTTCGACGAAGAGCTTCGCACTGTCACCCGCTGGCTCAGGCTGGAGCCGGGGGATCGTCTGCTGGATCTTGCCTGCGGGCCGGGACTGTATACCCGCCCGCTGGCCAAACTGGTGGCCGGGGACGGCGCCAAGGGCGCTACAGGTGACGTAATAGGTGTGGACATTTCCGGTCCCATGCTGAAGGAAGCCGTCAAGCTGGCAGCGGCCGATGGTATTGGAAACGTCATCTACATTCGTGCCGACGTCCAGAACCTGCCGTTCCGGAAGCGGGCCCAGTTCAGTCATGCGACCTGTATGGCGGCATTCCATCTTTTCCCTGATCCAACGGCCGTTACGCAGGCTGTGGGTGGTTTGCTGAAGAAAGGCGGCGCCTTCTGTCTGCTTACTACCCGGACTTCCAGAACACCGTGGATCCGTGCCGCTGAACGGCTATCCAGCAGGTTCTCCGGCCTCCGGTTCTTTGACGAGAGCGAACTGGACGGCATGTTCCGGGCGTCTGGGCTTGTCCCCGGTGAACGCAAGCAATACGGGCCGGTTGTGCTGATGATCGAGGCAAGGGCGCAACACGCAAGAAAGCCAGCAGCATAAAGGAGTGATCATGCCGGTCACGATCTACCACAACCCCAAATGCTCCACGTCACGGAAAACGCTGGACCTGCTCCGGTCGAAAGGGGCTGCCCCCGTTATCCGTGACTACCTGAAGGAGCCGCTGACCGAAACCGAACTGGATAGCCTTTTGAAACTCCTTGGCATGGAGCCGCGCGAGGCCATTCGGACCAAGGAGGATGAGTACACGAAACTCCGGCTTGCCGATCCGAAGAAAACCCGCAAGGAACTCATCGCCGCGATGGTAAGGCACCCGCGCCTCATCCAGCGGCCGATCGTCGTGAACGGGAAGAAGGCGGCGCTGGGACGGCCGAAGCCGGAAGACGCGCTCAAGGTATTGTAGGACCGCCGTTATCTGCTGGCGGCCCGCTGCCGGTAACGGGCAGGGGAGTCGTTGGCGGTGGCTGCGAGAACTGGTAACCGACCCCGATCCGGAACGTGATCCGGTCGGTTGCGAAAAGGCCGTTGTAGCGGCTTCCCCCTGCCATATCCCAATCCAGCCTGGTTTTGATCCGCCAGTTCTCGGACACCAGGTAGTTGAGCCCAGTTTCAGCTCTCAGCGCTGGGGCAAGTGAGAGTGAACTGCTCCGGATATGGCTCCCGGCCAGCAGCGTCACGGAATGTTCCCACAGCCTGTGTTCAGTCCACTGCGGGCGATATTCGATGAACGTGAAACTGGAGCCCAGATTCTCGGTAGTGGCAGGGGCGATGAAGTTAAGCCGTTCCAGTTCCGCACGGAGCCCAAGGGTAAAACGGTCCGTCGTCTGCATGCGCAAGCTCAGGTTCGGGGCCTGTGCGCCCGGCGGCTGAGGGTCGGTCAGCGGCGCTTCGGATTGACGGAGCGTAAGGTCTACCCCATTCCCCTGCAGCAATGTCCCGTCGGCTGCGGCAACGGGCCGGATTGCAATGAGGCAGAGCAGAAGAAGCATCGGTTTCTTCATCCCGGTGACCAGTATAGGCGGCAGAAGGGAAAGGAAGGGAGCGGCGGTTACTCCCATTCCTTCAGGATTTCCCGGGAAATGATCTCGTGCATGATCTCGTCGGTACCGCCGCCGATTCGCGTGAGGCGTGAATCCCGCCAGTAACGCTGGATTGGGTATTCCATCGTATAACCATTTCCCCCATGCATCTGCAGGGCCATGTCGGCGACTTCGAAGCCCCACGTCCCGCACAGCAGCTTGATCATGGATATCTCCTTGACGGGATATTCTCCCTTTATCCATGCCTGTGCAACGTTGTAGGTGAAGTTCTTCAGCGTTTCGATCTTCGTCGCCATGTCGGCGAGCTTGTGGCGTGTCACCTGGTAGTCAATGACTTGCCTGCCGAAGGCTTTCCGCTCTTTCACGTACCGGATCGCGTATTCAAAGCATTTTTCCATTCGGCCCACCGATGTCGCGGCGGCAATGATCCGTTCGGACTGGAGTTCCCACATGATCTGGTAAAATCCCTTACCGACCTCGCCAACGACATGGGTCTTGGGAACGCGCACGTTATCGAACACCAGTTCCGCCGTGTCGGAGCATTTCATCCCGACCTTCTTGATCTGCTTTGATACGGTAAACCCCGGTGAGTCCTTGTCCACGACAAACAGGGTCAGTCCCTTGTGGCTGTCCGTCTGCTCGGTACGGGCTACCAGCAGCACAAAGTCCGACCGGACTCCGTTGGTGATCCACATTTTTGTGCCGTTGATGACGTAATCATCGCCGTCCTTCCTGGCGAAGGTCCGGATACCATTCACGTCGGAACCGGCGTCCGGTTCGGATATCCCCAGACATGCTATCTTGGTCCCGGCACAAACATGAGGAAGGTATCTCTCTTTCAGATAGTCGGAGCCGAACTTGTAGATCGGTGGGCTTGCCATGCCGACATGGACAGCGACAGCCATCGAGAGCCCTGCAAGTCCTGCCTTTCCTAGCTCTTCTCCCAGCACGAGGGAGTAGCTGAAGTCGAGTCCAGAGCCGCCGAATTTTTCCGGATAATGGGCACCGAGAAACCCCTGTGAACCGAGTTTCTGGAATATCTCAGAAGGGAACCAGCCCGCCTCATCCCACTCCTCGGCGAAGGGGGTGATTTCCTTCTCGATGAATCGCCGTGCTGTCTGGCGGAAGGTTTCATGGTCGGGGGTCAGCAGGGGGTGGTGCATCTTCTTGAAAACTCCTTGGACGGGCCGGTTATGCCCCTGAATGAATGACTATTCAGCCGGAGCAAGGCAAGCGGGAACTCTGGCGAGGCTGAAGATCATTCAGACCGTTACATCATCAGCCGGAACCAGGCGGTCAGTACCACGATGCCGATAATATCCATGACGAGACCGTACCTGATCATCCGTCTCAAGGGGACTTCCCCCGTCGCATAGATCATTGCGTTAAGCGGGGTGGATACCGGCAGCAGAAAACCGAGGGTGCAGGCGGCAGTGGCGGCCAGCATCAGGTGATCTGCCGGGATATCGAACGCGCCAGCAGCAACGGCAAGTATCGGCGCGATGATATTGGCTGATGCGGTATTTGAGGCGAACTCGCTCATAACGGCCGCGAGAGTCACTCCGGCGAGAAGAATGAGCAGGGGCGACGAAATGGGCAGCCGGGTAAACCCGGTGCTGATGACACTGGCGAGTCCGCTTTTGTCGATCAGCGCACCGATACACAAGCCGCCGCCATAGAGGAAGATGGTATTCCAGTCGAGCGAGCCGAAATCCCGGGCGTCGAGGACCGGCCGCCTGGAACCCAGGCTGTCTCGCCGGCTGCCGGCTGCGAACAGCGGAAATGTGAAAAGAAGCGGGACAAATGCCTCGGGCAGGAGTCGCGTAAGCGACTCCCCGAACTCCTTGCCGCCGATGCCTGTGGCCACAATCCCGGGTGGAATCACCCAAGCCGAGACGGTGCAGAGCAGCATGGCAAGCGTCCACCGCTCGCCGGAACCCATCGGGCCCAGTTCGTTGAACTTTTCCCTTGCATACGCAGGGTGCAACTCCAGCTTTTCCGGGCTTTTCAGGAATGACCGTTCGAGTACAAGCATACCGAGCATCCAGATGGCAATTGCGGGCGGCGAAACCGTGGCGAACCAGTGCGGAAAGGTGACAGTGATCCCCGCGACCCGTTCGAGCTGGGCGAGCCCGATGAGGTTTGGCGGTGTGCCGACGGGGGTCATGAGGCCGCCGATGCTGGCCGAGAAGGTACAGGTAAATGCAAGTGCGAAGGCGAAGTCCCGTGCGGCGGGGGTTCCCTTGCCGGCCCGGATGCGGGTGATGATCCCGACCGCTATGGGCAGCATCATGGCGCAGGTGGCGGTATTCGACACCCAGGCTGACAGCAGGAAACTGACTGCCGAAATCGTCCAGAACACCCGGCGTGGCGATCCGCCGACAATGTTCAGGGAGAGGGCTCCGTAAGCGATGCGCTGTGAAAGGCCGTGCTTTTCGACGGCATGTGCCAACAGAAAACTGCCTATGAAAAGCAGGAGATTGCGGTCGGCTAGAGGGCCAAAGGCATCGCGGACCGGGACGATGCCAATGCTGGCGGCGAAGGCGGTTCCCACGATTCCCGGGATGGCCAGCGGAACCGATTCCGTAATCCACAGGAGAATGACCGCAGCGAGGATCCCAGCCATTTTTGCAGCCGATGGCTCAAGTGCAGTGGCTGCCAGCAGCCACACGGACATTCCGGCTCCCATGCACACCAGCACCCGGAGTGACGCATTGGCCGCCGGAGTGCTGGTTTCTTCAGGGTACATGGGCGGTTAGGGCCGTGTCTCGTGGCTGGATGGCGGGCTGCCCGATTTTACCCGTTCTGCTTCCTGCTGCTTGCGGTATTGCCGCTGGTCCCAATCAATGTAGTCAATGAGGGACTTGGGTTCCTCTGGGGTGCCGGGTGGGGGAGGGGCAGATTCGCCCCGGTTCCATCGCCTGAGTATTTCGATCAGCGCCGGGCTCTTCGCAATGTTGTCATAAGAGAACAGCACCACACCGTCGGGCTGCACCGCAGCCGCAATATCAAGTTGCGTGTGGAAGGCGTCCGGGTCAGCACCGATATCCCATGCGCCGAGCCCCACCCAGACCCGTGCATGCGGGGGCTCCCCCGGCGGACGGGTCGCCATGGAGGATGTGGCAAGGTACCGGAAGAACCGGTCGTCGCGGGAGTAGGCCATCGGCACGGCAAAATCGATTGCACCTTCCTCCAGCCACCGGCGCCAGTCCTGGAATGACGACAGATATGCCCGGTCCTGCCACGCAAGTACGGCAGCCGACAGCCGCATCTTCTTTTTTGTACGCTTGCGGATTTCATGAACCAGCTGAGTGATCTGTTCGCGTCGCCAGTCGGCAAACTTCCGGGCGGATTCGCCGGTTACTCCCTGGAATGGAACCTCCATTCCAGTCTCTTTCTCAAATCTCTCGATGGCGGCATCACCAAATCCGAATTCGATGCCACGCGCAAGATTCGCGGCTGGCTTCATGGGGAGGGCATAGGGATAGCGCACGAAATCAAGGTGAATACCGGCGAGCTGCGGATAGCGTGCTGTCAATTCGTCCACAGCGGCCAGAATAAATGCCTGTGCGTCAGGTGAGGCGGGGTCCAGCCAGAGGCCGGGTGAATCGATATCGGCCTCCAGCGACTCCCGCGATTCGCCGCTGTAGGCGACGACGCTCCGGCCAAGGTTGTCGCGGGTCCAGGCGGATTCAGGTAAGCGTTTCAGGGCTTTTGCCGATGGCCGGGTACTCAGGCTGTAGACATTGATCCATGCGTGTACCCGGATTCCGTGGGGCCGGGTTCGCTGGATGAGATCGGCGACCGGATCAAGGCCGGCGTATGGTCCACGTTCAAACTGGTCGGATGGCCACCATGCCCGGCCGCCCCGGAACACCTGGACGAAAAGGTCAGTAATCCCCGACTCGCGGGCCCGTTCGGCGAGCAGTGCCGTTTCATCGGCCGAGTTGAGGGGGCGGCTTTCCCCCTCGGCCGGAACCCAGACACCGAGTGGTGGCCGTGCCGACCCCAGAATGCAGCCGGAGGCGAGGAGAAGAATGGGAAAAACCACGACCCCGGAAAATGCATGCCGGCTCACGCGGGCTCCTTTCGGCTGCCATTGTTCCTTTCAGAGGAACTGATCCAGGAAAATATCCGTGCGAATCTCCCCCGGAAACCGGGGCCGATGATTTCCTGTACATTTCCGGTAGCCGAGCGGATCGCCAGCAGAACGTCGCCATCGCCAGCCCAGTGCTCGCGCAGGATACTGGCATCAATCTTGTTCACCATGCGGTCGAGGATGAATAGGGCAAGCAGGATGTCATCCAGGTAGCCGATTGGTCCCAGCACGATCTCGGCAGCCAGATCAATCGGCAGGGCGAAATAAGCCAGTGCCGAGCCGATAATGAGCTTTTCCCTCAGGGGCATCCGCTCGTCGGCCATCAGTCTCACCAGAAGATGAACAAAATCGGGCAGAACGAGAATGACATCAGCGAGGCGTGGTGGTGTATTTCGCTTCGCAACCCACTGGCGCAAATTCGCCCGCCATTTCTGATAGAAGTCTCCGCCAGCCGCCACAGCTCCGGTTTCCTCGGCCGCAGGTCGTGGTAGTGGCTCGTTCTCAACAGTTAGTGCCGTTGTGTGGACCACCTGACCCTTGTGGGGCCGCCTGGAAGCCGGTTTACGGGTTTTGGTAGTCATATATCAGAAGGCTAGATGCCCCTGCCCCTTCTGACCAGTTCTTCCTCAATCATCAGTTCCAGCTTCTCCTTGATGGAGTTCTGGATTTCCCACAGGGCATCGTCGTCGTCAGCCTTCCACGGCGGGAGATTGAGATAGACAGGTTCGCCGACGACGAAACGGAGTTTAACAGGTAACGGCAGGAGGCCCAGTCCCAGATAAAGCGGCATTTTGTATTTGTCGGTGCCGAGCAGCCGCTGCACCAGCACATTGTCTTCGAGCAGGCTCACATATGCATCGTCACCGCCAATGCTCGCCACAGGGATGATCGGCACCCCTGCTTCAACAGCCACCTTGACGAATCCAAGTGATTTTTCCCAATAAAGGGCATAGCGGTCCCGTGTGGGTTTGAGTGCCTCGCGGGCGCCTCCGGGGTAGGAGAGGGTCAGTTCGCCGGACTTGCACAGGTGGACCGCGTTCTCGCGGGATCCATAAACCGCGCCCAGCTTCTGCATCCACTGGCGGAAATAGGGCACCCGGATGCTGTTCTTGTCTACCGTGGGCCGGACGATACGGCCGGTTTCGTGGTAAATGCGCTCGAACAGAAACAGCGAATCAAGTGCGAGAATTGCGTGGTTTGATACCAGTACAGCACCCTGACCAGCCGGGGGGATGTGTTCCGTTCCGGAAAGCTCCTGCCGGAACCAGATACGCCCCCAGGTTTCAAGACGGCCGTACTGTTCTTTCACAAAGTCGGGGTCAATAAGATCGGTCCGGGAATCGTCTGCCTCATTCAGTGGAGCGCCGAGGATTTCGCTGAACTCGCGCAGCTTGTCATCCACCGGAACTTCCGGCGACAGCCACTTGCCAGCCATTTCTTTCAGGCGTCCCAAGGCGTCGCGCACTGGATCGTCGTCATTCATGGGCGAACCTTTCCGCCGGCAAAGTCTAGCGGTCCGCAGGTGCCGGAACCAGCCATATCAGGCTCCCCGGCTGGCCGGAAGATCATGCTCCGCGGAATCTCCGGGGGCCTCGAAAAATACCTTGGCGCCAAAGGCAACCGAAGCGGCGGTGACAAAACCGGCTGCCATGAGCAGGGTCTCGGCTCCAGCCAGACCGGCGGAACGCACAATAAATCCGATGACGAGGAGTCCCGCACCGCCCGTGACAAGCCGGATGGATGCCACGGCTGATGGGCCGAATGCTCCTGCAGCGCCAAAAGCGTGTCCCAGAAGCAGTGGAAGCACAAAGCCGGTCACGATCGCATGGTGGGCTGCGCGGCGGACATCCTCGCCGCCGCCGTCGTGGAAGCGGTGGAGCAGGATGACTCCGGTCAGCAGAAGTATGCTGATCGCCCAGGCGGTGATCTGTTCGCTCGATTTGCGCGGAAGCAGCGATACGAAATGAAGCACTGCCACCCCGCCGAGCATCAGGAACGGAATATCCATCCGGCCAGCCTGTCCGTAGAGGCCAAGCACGGCGGCACTGGCGGCGGCAAGACCGGTCATTACCAGTTCTGTCACCGGTTGCCATCCCCATACATGGGGCGGATCGCCGGGAGAGGGGAGATGGTCAATAGAGAGGGCGGCCATGACAAGGCCACCGAATACCCCGAGCATCGTATGGGCGGTTTTGAGCGGAAACAGGAAACCTTCCTGCGACATGCGCCAGCCCATCCAGGCGGCGCCCGAAAATGCGGCAATCGCACCGGTGGCGAGCAGCAGGGCTCCGGCATGGGGACGCAGACCACCGTTTTCAGGCCGGAATCCGCCGTGCTTCAGGAAAGCCCGCCATGAGAGCAGAAGAACAGCAAGGAGTGCAGCCATTATCAGGATGGCCGCCAGTGCAAGGAGGGCCGTTTTCCACACAAGGCCCGCTGTGAATGCGCCAATCGCCCCATGTGTCAGCACCAGCAGCGTAAAGCCGGCTCCATGGCCCGGAAACAGCCCCCCCATCCGTTCGGACAGGAGCGCAAACCAGAGGTGAAGGATTCCGCCGAGCACGGCTGCATGAATATGGAACTTGAGAACGGGATAAGGGATCAGTTCAGGACCGAACAGTGCAATGGCAAAGCCCAGCAGCGCTGCTACCAGAAGCCAGGCGAGTCCAACCGCCGCATACAACCGCTCGATCCGTGTCATGCCCTTGGCCTTATACCCTTTTCATGCCCGTGACGACGGCAGCCAGTTCCTGTTTCCAGAGCAGTTCGACATTCGAGAGTCCTGTCTGCTCGATCCAATGGCGGAGTTGCTCCCAGCGGGGACGGAAGACCTCGCTCCCGGCCAGATGTTCGCCAGTTCCCTTGGCGGCTGGATCGTGATCCGCCGGCATATTCATATGCACCTGCCGCCACTCATGCAGCCGCCGCTCGTAATCGCTCTCCAGCTCCGGTGTGGCGGCACGGAGTTCTGCACCCCAGAGCAGAACACCACCGGGCCGCAGTTTGGACGCAAGGCGGCCAATCAGACGCTCCTGTGCTGCGACGGCCGCACCGGTTGTCACGAATGGAACCCAGATGGCGTGAAAAGATTCCGGCGGGAGCCGCGTTTCCCAGCTTCCGGTGTACCAGTCAGCACGAAGGAACCGGGTTTTCCCGGCAATACTGTCTGCGGATGCGCGAGCCGAGGTTTCTGCTTCCGGTTGCCGGGTGAAAATCACGAACCGTGCTTCTGGTTGAAGCGTGGAAATCATTGGCGCCCAGAGCGGCGTGGTATTGCACAGCTCCAGCACAAGCACAGGCTCGTTCCCGGCAAACGGGATATGCCGGGCAATCAGGTCCGGCTGGAGGCCGGGATAAGGGGAGGCAAAGGTCAATGGCTGACTGTTATTTCAGAAGCTTAGTGAACGGTTTGGGCTGCCGGGCCCGGAGCCGGGCTGTTCCCAAGCAGCGTTTCCAGGAGAACAAGTGCGGCTGCACCGAAAATCGCCGCAGCGAGCAGGCCCAGGACGGCAATGCCGGCAGTCGCAAACAAAAGAGGGGCGGCCAGCATGGCCTTGGCCGGAGTCAGTCTCCGGATCCGTTCCCACAGGTCTCCAAGCGTTCCTGCGTCAGTGCCGGGGGCTCCGGTGTCCGCACCCTGTCCCATGAAACCGTTGAGGAGATCGTCAAAGCGCGCCATGGGGTGATTTCCTTTCAGCCTCCTGCCAGTCGTCTGGTACGGCGGCAGGCAGTGATAGCTTGAGGGCGTACACTATCGGGACCGGATGGCCGGGGCAAGGGAATACCGGCAACCCGCCGTCAGCCACCGCCATGCCGGGCCCGAAGTTCCGTCTTGAGCACTTTGCCAGCGGCATTGCGTGGCAGGATATCAGTGATCAGCACCTCGCGGGGTTTCTTGTAGCTGGCGAGGTTGTCCTTGCAAAAACTGCCGACTTCTTCCGGTGTCAGGGACTGTCCCGCTCGCGGGACAACGGCAGCGATGACTTTTTCGCCCCACTTGGGGTCGGGGATTCCATAGACCGCGGCTTCCAGTATCTTCGGATGAGTGTAGAGCAGTTCCTCGATCTCCCGAGGGTAGATATTTTCTCCCCCCGAGATGATCATGTCCTTCAGGCGGTCAACGATGTAAATGTATCCGTCCTCGTCGATCCAGCCGAGATCGCCCGTGTGGAGCCAGCCGCCACGGAGCGTTTCGGCAGTCGCCTCCGGCTGCTTCCAGTATCCTTTCATGATGTTGTCGCCGCGGCCGACGACTTCGCCCACTTCACCACCGGGAGTGACATCTGATCCGTCGGGCCGCACCACACGGACCTCGCAGCCCACCGCCTCGCGGCCGGCAGAAGCCAGCCGTTTCGACAGCGGGCCATCCAGAACATGCTCCTCGGGGCGGAGCGTGGTCAGGATCGGGGCAGCCTCGGTTTGCCCGTAGCCCTGCACGAAGCCGCAACCAAACACCTCGATCGCCTTGCGGAGCCTGTCCACCGGGATGCTGGATCCTCCGTAGCTGATGATCTTGAGGCTCGAAAAATCGCGCTTCTCGATGCCCGGCATTTCCAGGAGCATGTTGATCATTGTTGGAACAAACAGGCAGAAGGTGATGCGCTCTTTCTCGATGGTGTCAACGACGGCTTTGGGATCGAACGCAGGCAGAAAGACATGGGTTCCGCCGATAAGTGCAGTCGAATAGAATGACGAAATGGCGGCCAGATGAAAGAGTGGCGCCGAGTGCAGGAGTTTTTCGCCGGGATAGATGCGTTTTTCGATGCATCCGGTCCATGAGTTGGCCAGCATGTTCCGGTGGGTAAGCAACACACCTTTGGGCCTCCCGGTAGTCCCGGAGGTATATGCCTGGAGTGCTGTCTCATGCTCGCTGAATACGGGCAGATCGGTGAGCGGTGGTCCGGAAACCGTATTCTCATATGGCAGCACGCCATCTCCGCTGAAATCGAGTCCAATCACAGTCACCTTGCGCGGGATCTTTAATAGAGCGGTCTTTGCCTCGGGCCACAGTGCTTTCTCGACGAACAGGATGTCCACTTCGGCATCGGAGAACTGGTATTCCAGTTCATACGCCTTGAGCCGGTAGTTCACTGGAACGATAACTGCGCCGATGGCCGGGATCGAAAAGTAGAGATCCAGCATCTCGATACGGTTGTAGGAGAGAACCGCGACCCGCTTCCCCGGCCCTGACCCATGCGCCCGCAGCCATGCGGCCTGGACGAGCATCCGTTCCCGCCACTGACGGTTCGTGATCTGCCGGCCCCGGTCCAGCCCGGCTGCGATGTTGGGCTCCAGCCTGGCACTGCGCCTGGGAAGTTCGCTGAGAAGCATGCGCGTACGGCTCCTTCCAGCGGGGGTTGACGCCCCCCGCCGCCGGGGGCTAAGGGCACCGCCGGTTTTACCAGGCCGGATAATTATCCGGAGCGGAGAGAAAAGAGCAATGTCGGTAATCGCAGCGATCGATCTGAGACCCGGAATGCTGGTCACGGTTGAGGGGAACCTGTGCCTGGTGATGAAGACCCACCACCACACTCCCGGCAACCTGCGCGGGATGATCCAGACCCGCCTTCGCAACGTCGTGAATGGCAACTCCTTTGAACAGCGGTTCCGTCCCGATGAGCGGATGGAGCAGGTTTTTCTTGACCGTATCGAAGCGGAGTTCCTTTACGAAGATCAGGGCGAATACCACTTCATGAACTCGGAGAACTACGAGCAGTTCTCCTTCGACAAGGAAACCCTGGGTGATGTGGTGAACTACCTCCTTCCGGGCATCAAGGTCCAGGTGGCCCTTCACGAGGGCAAGGCGATCCAGGTCAGTGCCCCCAACAAGGTGAACCTCAAGGTGATCGAAACTGACCCGCCGCTGAAAGGCGCCACTGTCTCGGCATCCAAGAAGCCGGCCAAGCTGGAAACCGGCCTCGTTGTCCAGGTGCCGCAGTTCATCAATGTGGATGACGTGATTACCGTGGACTCCCGCGAGGGGACATACCTGGACCGGGCGTAGGTTTCAGCCGCCCTTTACCGGGTTTGCATCCATATATCCTCTGATCCCGCTGGCGAGCCCTTCGGCGAGTGCCTTCTGGTAAGTCGTGCTGCGGAGCAGTTTTTCCTCGGCCGGGTTCGAGATAAACGACAGCTCCACAAGTGATGACGGCATCCGTGCGCCGATCAGAACATATAGCGGCCCGTGTCCAAGACCGCGGTTCTGTGTCCCGGGGAACCCTGATGCCTTGTCCCATAGCGTTTCGAGCAGTTGCTCCGATAGCGACCTGGACTCACCTTCCTTCATGCTGAAGGCGAGGTCGGAGAGAATGGCATCGGCGAAACTGTTCCCGGTCCGTTGCACGGCATCAAGGCTGGTGAAGTTTTCCTTGGCGATGAGAAGCGCCCGGGACTTGTCCACCTTGGGATTCAGGTAGTAGGTCTCGATACCCCGGGCCTCGCGGTTCTTGGCGGCATTGCAGTGAATGGAAACGAACAGGTCCCCACCCTGCTTGTTGGCGAATGCGGTGCGCTCGGTGAGTTCCAGGAACCGGTCATTCTCGCGTGTCAGGTTGATGCGGTACCCGGCACGGGTGAGCAGCTCGCCCGTCTCGTCAGCCACACGCAAAGCGACTTCCTTTTCCTGGAGTCCTGCGGGCCCGACTGCACCGGGATCCTTCCCTCCGTGACCGGGATCCAGGATGATCCGGGGAGGGCGGGCGCTCCCGGTTGCTGCGGGAGAGATGGCCTTTCCGCTTCCACCCAGAAGGGCCGAGAGGCCCTCGCCGTCCATGTCGGCCGGTGGTTCGTGACTGGCGGGGCCAGCGAGCAAATCCTCCATGTTGCGGCCGTCGATATCGAGCACCACGCGGAACGGATCAAACATCCTGGTCATGCCGACCCTGTTCAGTGTCCGGAAGTCGAGCACAACCCTGACGGTATCACGGTCGAACTGACCGGTCCGGACTCCCAGCAGGATGCCATTTTCGATCTTGAATTCGGCGGGAAGGGCCTTCCCGCGTCTGGCGGGCTTGATATCCACGAGCACACGGTCGGACTTCTGGTGTTCAGGGTCGGCGGGGAGTTCCTGCATGGCAAGCTCCGCCTCGCCACTGCACTCGATGACGATTCGTGAATACCCGGCCGACTGGGTATAGGTCAGCTTTTCCACCGAAACTGGGCGGGGTGGGCCGCCAGATTTCCCGGTTGCCGAGGGTGTTTGGGCATGGACCTGTGGTGTCCAGAGTCCATTCCGGAAGGCAAATGCCGCGCTGGAGAACCCCAGCAGCTTCAGGATTTGTCGCCGGTCCGATGCCATTGAATGAACAGTGTAGAATGTTTGAATGGTCAGGACAGGGTTTTCCGGCTCATGGACAGCCGAGCCTTGCCGGTACCACACTGGGTTCGACCAGATGGGTCACCAGCATTAAGGAAATGAAAGAAAAAACAGAAATCAGTGGTTCCGGAGCGGTGCAGGCCGATCTGCCGGTAGATACCGCAGTTGGCCTTCCGATCGATTGGCGGGATCTCGATCAGGATGATCCCGAGCGGTCGGCCTCTGATCCGCAGGTCGCATTGCCTTCCATCGAGACGGGTGAGCTGAATGGCGGCGGACCGGTTCCGGTCGTGAGCCGGTTTCTGCAGGAAAGCCGGATGCTGATTCGCAAGGCACATGATGAAGGTGCCTCGGGCCGCTTTGTCACCCGTCTCCACGCGGAAACCATCGACCAGTTGCTGGGTTTTCTGGTGACCGAGGCGAGAAAAACCGTTACGGAGCCCCCCCTGTCATGGTGCCTGATGGCGATTGGTGGTTATGGCCGCAACGAACGGAGCCCGCTTTCCGATATTGATATCCAGTTTGTCGGTACCGACAAGGATAGCGGCCCCCTGGCAAAACTGGTCGAAAAGATCGTCTTCTGGCTGTGGGATCTGAAGTTCGAGGTCGGTTACTCGGTCCGGCGGATTACCGAGTGCGAAGAGATGGTCCGATCCGATGAGACAGTGCGGACGGCATTGTGTGCGTCGCGGTTTCTGGAAGGCGATCCGAATTGTTACCGGCAGTATGAAAGCAGAATCCTGCAGAAAGTCCTTCGTGAGGCACCTGACAAGTTCGTGGAGCGCCAGATTGATCTGATGCGGCAGCGGCATGAGAAGTTCGGAGATTCGGTATTCCTGCTGGAGCCCAATGTGAAGGAGGGCCGGGGCGGGCTGCGGGACATTCAGGTGCTTTCGTGGCTCAGCTTTGTGAAGTTTGGAACCCATACCCTGAAAGAACTGGCCGGGCGCGGTTTTCTCAACCAGACAGAACTGGTCCAGCTTCAGCGTGCCTATGATTTCATGCTCCGGACACGTAACGAACTTCACTACCTAAGTGGTTCCGGGAAATCCGACCGTCTCGGTTTTGAACTCCAGGAAGGCGTCGCCCGGTATTTCGGTTTTTCGGACAAGGACGGACGGCGGGGGGTGGAACGGTTCATGCGCCGCTTCTACCTCATGGCAAACACGGTGAACGACGTTGTCAGTCGAACGGTGGAACGGATTGCCGAATATGGCCGTACCCCCACCATACGCTCCCGTCTCAAGGCCAAGCTGAGCCGGCCAAAGGATATTGCTGATGGCATCCATCTGGTGAACGGAGAGCTATCCTTTACCAGCCGTGATGTGCTCGAACGCAGGCCGGAGGCAATGATCGAGATTTTCCGGCACTCGCAGCTGCTGAACAAGGACGTTTCCCGAGTGGCGAAAGAGATGATCTATCTCAACTCGCTGACCGGCGGAGCGGACCTTTCGATGAACCAGGCGGCGCAGTATGCCTTCCGCGACCTGTTTACCGGACAAACCCGGCTTCACGGCATCCTGAAGGACATGCACATGTTGCGGCTGCTAAGCCGCGTGTTGCCCGAGTGGCGAACTATCGCCTGTCACGTCCAGCATGACGCCTATCATGTCTACACGACCGATGTGCACACGCTGTTCTGCATGAAGGATCTGCGCCACTTCACGCTTGGTCATTACCGGCAGGATTATCCTGAGCTGTGTGAACTGGCCCAGTCCTGTGAGCGGCCTCATGTCCTGTCGCTGGGCCTGTTTTTCCACGACATTGGCAAGAATATGGGTGGAAACCATGCCGTGAAGGGGGCGGCGAAAGCCCGCGCGGCATGCAGTCGCATGGGCCTGCCGCCTCAGGACGTGGATGATATCGAGTGGCTTGTTCTCAAGCATCTGGATTACCCGCATGTGGCACTCAAGCGGGATATCAACGATCCGCACCAGATTTCGCTTTTTGCCGCCATGTGCGGGCGGCGCGAGATGCTCGACATGCTCTATGTGCTGACGGTTTGTGATATCCGGGGTACCGGGCCAGACCTGTGGACCGAGTGGAAGCACCAGCTCACCAAACGTCTCCACGACATTACGGCGGTTGCCATCGACAAGGGCCGGTATGACGAATCGGACGTGCAGCGCGAGATAGCCCGCACGTCATCCGCCGTGCTCAACCTTCTGCATGAGCAGTTTTCGGGTCCGGAGGTTGAAACGGAACTGGGGCTCTTTCCGACCCGGTATTTTTTTGCCACCGGGACCGAGCAGATCGCCGAGCATGTCCAGTTCGTGCTGGATGCCAAGACAAGGGCAAGTGCCCGCGGAGATGAAAATCCCGGTGCGCCATTCCGCGAACGGAGTTTCTGGCTATACCGCAAGGAGATCGCTGGCACGCCATATACTGAGGTCGCCATCTTTACGCTGGATGCCAAGGGATTGTTTGCCAAAGTGACGGGCGTGTTCTCGGCAGCGGGGCTGTCGATTCTCACGGCAAACATCAATACCCGCCGGGATGGCACCGTATTCGACGTATTCTGGGTGCGCGATCCGTATGGAAAATACGCGGGTGATCCAAAACGCTGGGACAGGCTGGAAACGATGCTAGATGAGGCCATCACCGGCCGCAGGCGCGTGGCCAGCATGCTTTCGCAGAGCCAGCAGGGGATGAGATCAAGCCCGATACCGTTCCAGATTCCGGTGAAGATAAAAATAGACAATGACTCATCCCGTGAGCATACGATCATCGACATTACGGCAGGCGACCGGCTGGGGCTGCTGCATGCCGTTGCCCAGGCCATGACCGATCTGGGGCTGTCCATCCACCTTGCCAAGATCACCACCAAGAAAGAGCGGGTGGATGACGCTTTCTATGTCACCGACATCTTTGGACACAAGATACGGGATCAGAAACGGATCACGAAGATCATGAACCAGCTCAAGTTCGTGCTGGAGGACAGCGGGGGGCAGGGTGGCGAGGCACTCGGCCCCGGCCTTGTACGTCCGGCGGGTGTGCGGACGGAAAGTGCTCTTCCCGGCGACATGGACCAGCTGTAGGCCGCCCAGTCAGGTCTCGAGTTTTTCCAGGGCGGTTTTTTTCGCCCAGCGGTAGTCAGCTTTCCCTGCGGGGCTTCTCACCATTTCGTTCACGTAAACAACGGCCTTGGGCAGCTTGTATTTGGCAAGCTGGCTGGCGCAGTGGGTATTGAGCTCATCCACAGAGGGGCGCCCGTCGCCACGAGGCTGAATAACGGCGGTCACCTGCTCGACCCACTTGGGGTGTGGAGTTCCAACCACCACGGCATCGTAGACAGCGGGATGGGATTTCAGGGCCTTTTCGACCTCTTCGGGATAGATCTTTTCACCGCCCGAATTGATCGACTGGGATCCGCGGCCGAACAGGCGTACCGTGCCATCCGGCTCATAGGCAGCATGGTCGCCAGGCACCGACCAGCGGACATTGTTGATGGTGACGAAGGTCTTTTTCGTCTTGGCTTCGTCGTTGAGATAGCCGAGCGGAATGAGACCCCTGCGTACCATCCAGCCTGTTTCCCGGTCAGCGGGGGTCAGGATGCGACTCAGATCCTCGCTGGCGATGCCCGACAGGGGATCGAGCTGGAAGCGGTTTCCGTCCTCGGGGTTTTTCGATTCGACCACGATGCCCTGGGCTCCGCTTTCGGAAGATCCCACTGCATCGCGGATCATGGTGCCGGGGAAGCGGGCTTTCAGTTCCGCCTTCCACTTCGGCGAAAGAATAGCCCCGCCGGAGCCGATGATCTTGAGACTTTTCAGGTTGTAGGCTTTCCTGTCCATCTGTTCGACCAGTGGCACGGCAAAGGCATCGCCGATGATGAGCGTCACAGTCACCTTTTCCCGCTCGATCAGGGTAAGGATCTCGTCTGGGTCGTAACGCTCCGGGCTATCCTGAATGACCACGGTCCCGCCGCCATGCAGGGTCGTGAAGGCGACCCAGTGGGAAGCGCCGTGCATGAACGGTGGTGCTGGCAGGGCCCGGAGCATCGGGCCCAGTCCCTTGGCAAGCTGGACCATCTGGGCGATCGACTCGATTCTCTGACCGGTGGGAAGCGTGCCACCCATCGCGGCAAAGAAGATATCCTCCTGCCGCCACATGACGCCCTTGGGCATGCCGGTCGTGCCGCCCGTGTAGAGGATGTACAGGTCATCCGGCGATGGAGTGCAGTCCGGTTTTGTGTCCGGTGCAAGGGCGAGCGCTTCTTCGTAATCAACGGCTCCCGACAGGAGCTTGTTGCCACTGTCATCAGGAACCTGAAGAAGGACCTTCAGGTCTGGCAGTTTCGGCAGTACCTGCGAGAGCACCGGGGCAAACCGGGCATGATAGACGAGCGCCTTTGCCCGTGAATCATTGAGCAGGTATTCCAGTTCGTCCGCGACATAACGGTAGTTCACGTTGAATGGCGCACACCGGGCCATATAGGAACCAACCATTCCTTCGAGATATTCGTTGCCGTTATAGAGATAGAGCCCGACATGATCCTGCCCGGACTCCCAGAGCTGGAGTTCCTTGCGCTCGCGGACCTTCCCGAGACCCCTGGAACGCAGATAGTTGGCCAGTTTCCGCGAGCGGCTGCGGAACTCCCCATAAGTGACCACCCGGTCGCGGAAATGGATGAAATCCCGCTCCGGGAAGGCATCGGCGACGGCTTCACAGGTGTTGGCGAAGTTGAACTGGGACATGGGGGCTCCTCCAGACCGGGCGGGGAAACTGCTTTACAATCTCCCCGTCACGGGGTATGACCATGCCCGCCGATTGACTCGCCAGTCAATATCGACCGGCAGCAATCAGGCACCAAAAAACATTCCTGGAGGAACCGCTCATGCCGATTGATGCAGCCAAAGTGAAAGGCGCCCAGACGAAGCCCGTCGAGTTTTCGTGGGGTCAGGACCAGATCATCCTTTACGCCCTCGGTGTGGGGGTAGGCTACCAGCAGGACCCGGTCGACAAGAAGAAGGTTCTCCAGTACACCTACGAGAACGGCCTCAAGGTGCTGCCGACCTACGGCGTCGTCCCGGCCTTCCCTGCGATGGGCGGCCTCATGGGCATGCCCGGCCTGTCGTTCAACCCGATGATGCTGCTCCACGGCGAGCAGTACACTGAAATCCTCAAGGCCCCGCTTCCCGTCAAGGCCAAGACGACCACGATCGGCACGGTCACCGGCGTCTATGACAAGGGCAAGGGCGCGCTGCTCGTCCTTGACGCGATCACCAAGGACGAGAGCGGGACGGAAATCCTCAAAAACACCTTCTCGGCATTCATCCGCGGCGAAGGCGGTTTTGGCGGCGAGAAGGGCCCGGAGCCCGGCAATGAGGCGCCAAACCGTGCTCCCGATGCCGTGATCGAATACCCGACGATGGGGCACCAGGCGATCCTCTACCGGCTGTCAGGGGACAAGAACCCGCTGCACATCGACCCGATGATGGCGAAGATGGGCAAGTTCGACAAGCCGATCCTCCACGGCCTGTGCACCTTCGGTAACGTGGGCCGAGCCGTGATCGAGGCCTGCGCCGACAACAACCCGGAGAAGTTCAAGTCGATCAAGGTGCGCTTTGCCTCGCCCGTTTACCCCGGCGAGACGATCAAGGTCGAAATGTGGAAGGAATCGCCCACCGAGATCATCTGCCAGGCGAAGATCAAGGAGCGCAAGGGCCCCGACGGCGGCGAGCTTGTCGTCGTCTCGAACGCCCGCGTGCAGCTCTTCGCGTAAGCACCGCTGCTCTTTCAAGGAAAACCCTCCGCGCCGGAAACGGCCCGGAGGGTTTTCTGTCTTATCCCTTCGCCGTCAGTTTCAGTCCGATGATCCCGGTAATGATGAGCAGCAGGCACAGAAGGCGCGCCACTTCACGGGACTCCTGCCAGAGGATCATGCCCGCCACCGCCGTCCCGGCGGCGCCGATGCCGGTCCAGATGGCATAGGCGGTGCCGATCGGGAGCACGCGGATCGCCTGTGCGAGGAAATAGAAACTGGCTGCCATGGCGGTCACAGTGGGAATGGTCACGTTCAGGCGGGTAAAGCCGTCCGAATATTTGAGGCCGACGGCCCACGCTATTTCGAGTATTCCGGCGACAAACAGATAGGTCCAGGCCATGAGTTGTGCTCCTTAGCGGGGAGACATCTTCGTAGATATCCACCGCATCCGCCAGACATGAGATGGCCCGGAGACAGTTTTACAGGTGTGCTTGGTTTTTGATCCGGCAGATCCCCTGTGAGGGGTCCTGCGGTTTTATGGCGGGTCCGGCGCGCCTTGCGGCAGCCGGCCCTGTGCGGGGTTTGATGTGGGACCGGGGGTTTTGGCCCCCGGCTGGGTAGTGGGGATTTCGGGCCATTCACCCCGCACAGGCTTAACTTGTGTTCGCGGCCGGTCCGGACAAGTCCGGGTTGCCGCTATATCAGTCCTCTTGCCGGTCCCGTCAGCCGCCCTGGCGTTCCAGGTATTTGCGGATTTCCTGACGGATCCTGCCGATATCCTCGCTCCGGAACCGCCAGCGGGCCCCTGCCTTGAAGGCCGGGATACGGTGGTCACGGGCCAGTTCGGTCACGAAGTCGGGAGTCACTTCCAGGTCCAGCTTCTCCATCAACTGCTTGGTGTTGAAGATGGCGGAACCGGGGGGTGTGATCGGCTCCGGCACGGAGTCATCGGCCGTTTCGGCCAGTGATGTCTCTGTATCCGGTGACCTCATGTAATGAATCACTAACACGTCGCGTCAACTGCGTCAATAAAGATTCGACGCGGTGAGTAAAGTTTAATAATATCAGTATATTAGAAAGAATTAATAGGTTCGGCCAGCCCTTGGTGGCGGGCGCTTTATAATGCGGTGCGTTGAGGTGGGCCTTGCGTTGCGGAGTGTTTTGAGGCGTGGTGAGCCGTGGTGAAGCGTGTTCAGCCGTGGCGGCTACCACGTCACGCGGTAGGCTACCGTGATCCCGCTTTTCAGCACTTGGGTAGGATCCTTGAGGGCCTTGCGGGCTGTTTCCATCCCCATGCCATCGGCAAGCTGAACCTTGATCCCGGCCTCAGTGCCGGCGGCAAAATTAACGGCTTTCATGACCAGCGGGTCGTCCCCGGAGCGCCCCAGATTCGCCGCATCCCCGATGTTGTGGATATACGACACGCCGCCCCGGCTCACCGCCACCTGCCTGTCAAGGAGCCGTGGGGAAACGATCGGCTGCCCTGACTGGTCGCTGATCTCGGGATAAAGCTCCGGTTTCACCATGATGTCGGAAAGGTCGAGCACGATCCCGGTCTTGGTGCCCGGAAGTGGCTCCGGGCGAACTGGCGTACCGCCGGGTGGGGGCACGTCGGCCCGCGCCGTTGCGGGGCCAACCAGCCGCAGGAGCGCGTGGCGTACGAGATCGCGCAGCAGTGGCCACTCGCCCGGTTCCGTTTTTTCGTCGCGTAGCGGATATCGGCGGGACTTGCGGCCCGAAAGGTGATCGTAAAGGGCTTCGGCCATGTTCCCCCAGATGGGGGCCTTGAGGCGGACGACGGCAGCACCGTCATCAGTGACAGTTTCCTCCAGGACGATCGCGCCCTTCACGACGCCATTGACTGTCACTGTTACCTTGTCGCTCTCGGCCATGAACTCCCTCACCGTGGAGCCGGAGGAGACGCGCACCCCTTGCGTTACTTCGAGAAGGTTCCGCTGTGCATCGTTTTTGGCTGCGCGGATGGCCATGAGCCGCGCTTGTGCCGCATTGGCGGCGGTTTCTGGCGGAAATGCCATGCCGCCCGCGTGAATGAAGCCGCCCGTCCAGTCGATCGAGCCCTGTCCGCTCGGCTCGCTCAGACTTGCCGCGGCGGCGGAAAAAAGCGCTACAGACAGAAAAAAGACGAGGAGGCTCGCAAGGGTACCGGTACGGACACGGGCTTTCGGAGTTCTGTTCACGTCGCTGTTTCTCCCATCCGCGCCGCCAGGACTTCGCAGTGAAGTTCGGAATCGCGGGGTTCCCTGATCGTGGGGCTCTCGCCGCAGACGGCGCAGTTTGGGTTGCGTGGAACCGGGACCTCGCGGAAGCTCGCCCGGAGGGCATCCCAGGTAAGGAGCCTTCCGGCGAGCGGCTGACCCATGCCGAGCAGCAGCTTCACCGCCTCGGTCGCCTGCAGTGCGCCCATCAGGCCAGCCACGACGCCCAAGACTCCGGCCTCCGAGCAGCCGGGCACTTCGCCGGGAGGTGGCGGTGCCTCGAACAGGCAGCGGTAGCACCCCGACCGGTGCGGCAGGACGGTCATGAGCTGGCCGTGAAAGCGCAGGATACCGGCGATGACGAACGGCTTTTCCGCGATGACACAGGCGTCGTTCACGAGAAACTTGGTGGCGAAGTTGTCCGACCCCTCGATGACCACATCGTAGGCATTGATAATCCCGCCGATGTTCGAGGCGTTGAGCCAGAGGTTGTGGGTGTCCACCGTGAGGTCAGGGCGGAGCCGGGTGAGCATCTGCCGGGCCGACTCCACCTTGGGCCGTCCTACCAGCCAGTCCTTATGGAGTATCTGCCGCTGAAGGTTTGAGCGGTCCACCACATCGCTGTCCACGATGCCGAGGCGGCCCACACCGGAAGCGGCGAGCAGCATCGCAGCCGGGCTCCCGAGGCCACCCGCGCCGACCAGCAAAACCGACTTCTCCGCGAGCCGCTTTTCGAGACCGGCCAGCGGCAGGGCCGTTTCAGCGGTATCGTGGAGGGGACGCGGCAACATACCGGAGGGGAGCGTAGCACACCGTCCCGGGCTGGCCGAAAAGAGTGGGTTATTCTCTTCCCCGTGGCACGGGGACGGGACGCGCCCGTTCGCAGGCGAGAGTGATGACGTCAATCGCTTCGTTGGGCTCAAGATCGCTGTAGCCATCGGGTACAGGATCGAGAACGCGATGGACGATACGGCCAACACGGTCCCGCTGTGCCGCTTCTCCCCGTAGTGCCCGGTGAAGATTCTCGATAGTTCCCTCGGGCAGGCGAAACTCACCTGACACGACGATATCCCAGATGCGGCCCTCGCGGATTTCGACGGCTGCTCGGAGCGCTCCGGACCGGGTGAGCGCCGTGACGACGCCGTTCACGCTTGCCGGGGCACTGCGGCCGATCCGCCAGTTGTCGCAGTCGAACTGCTCCCGTTCCATCTGCTGCACTGCTTCGCGCTCGGAACCGGTCCAGGGGCGGGCGTCCGGCGGTCCTTCGAGAATACGTTCCAGTGCGCGGGCGAGGTTCGAGAGAAATGCCGGCCGGTCCAGCGTATCAAGACGGCTCTGGAGTGCGGGCGGCATCGCCGCCGGGTCGCCCCAGAAATCACCGATTGACTCCATCTCGGCACGGCGGTTGGGCGATAGCGATGGGGTCGCCGTTCGCGTGATGATGAATGTCTCTATGAGAAGGCCGCCCGGCAATGTCCCCAGGATGCCGAATGATGCCACTGGATAGCGGATATCGCGGCCACCTTCTTTTGTGACGAACACCGCTTGCCCCCGCTCACCCGCCGTTACTGGCAGACCCGCGCCATTCATGACGCCGATGACCTCGGTAGATACCCGTTCGGCCCATTCACGGGGCGTCCGGCCCCGGCCACCCTTCTTTTTCGGTGGAACGAGGATCGCCATGCCCACTGCCTGCGGGCCAAGACGCAGGAGCTTCCCGCCCGAAAGCCGGCGCCCGATCTCGACGCCGTTCCGCTGGCAGATGGCCAGGTCCACCTCGACATCCGCCGGCTGGTAACGGCCGAGCAGGCACACGGGCGATGCGAAATCGTACAGGCGGACCACCGGCTGCGACCCCTCGTTCATCCGTTCCAGAAGCCAGGCGCTGGCAGCCGATGACCAGCTCGCCGAGGGGCGTTCCTCGACGATATATCTCCACCGGACCGGCTGGATCACTCTCACTTCGGGGCCTCCACCGGTTCTTCCTCAAAACGGTCTCCGCCGGGAGTCACTACCCAGCTTCGGATATCGGCCATCGTGCCCTTCTGGACGCTCATGATGATCCAGCTTAACCCCGGCCAGGGCCCGGCGAAAGCGAGATCGGTCTGGCTGGGGCGGGCGGGGTGGTCCGGGTGGGAGTGGTAGAAACCGATCAATTCGAGGCCGTCCCGGTCGGCGGCCCGCTCGACCTGCATCAGTTCCCTGGGGTCAAGCGTGAACCGGTCGTGGGCGCGCTCGGTATCCAGGTTCTGCATTGGAACGGCGCGTATGATCGTTGCCACTGTTTCATTCCGTTTCCCGACGAGTGCGCCGCAGCACTCATGGGGATAGGCCTGTTCCGCATGCGTGCGCATCTCGCGGACCGGAATGGTGCCGAGGTGGAGCGTCATGGGAAGAGACTAACCGATTGGAGGTCGGGAGGAACAACGAAACCCGTTACCTATCCTTTCGTGATAACGGATAGGAAGGGGTGCTGCTACTCCTCGTCACGCTGGTCCCGGTCCCTGTAGAATTGCCTGATCCGTTTCGATATCTGCTTTTCACGTTGCTTCGCCTTCTGTTTCGCGTCCGGACCGGAACGGGCGGCCTCGCGCCGGAGCTTGTGCCAGCTTTCGAGGCGCCGCCGGTCCAGTGCCCCGCTCTCGATGGCGGCCTTCACGGCGCAGCCGGGCTCGGTATCATGGGTGCAGTCAGTGAAACGGCATCCGGAGGCGAGCCGTTCGATATCCTCGAAGGTTTCCTTCAACCCGCTGGCTGATTCCCACAATGCAAGCTCACGCATGCCGGGTGTATCGATGATGAGCGCACCCGAAGGAAGTTTGTACAGATTGCGTGAGGTGGTGGTGTGACGGCCCTTGTGGTCGCTCTCGCGCACTTCGCGGGTGGCTGCAATGTATGAGCCAGCCAGTCTGTTCATCAGCGTCGATTTGCCGACACCGGACGAACCAATCAGCACGGTAGTGCTGGCGGGTGTGAGATACACTGCCACGTCATCCAGGCCTGAGCCGGTTTTCGCACTGATGAGATGTACCGGCACGTTCCTGGCAGCTTCCTTCGCAGCCTTTTCAAAAGGTGCAGGGTCATCGCACCGATCTGCCTTGCTCAGGAGAATGACCGGCCGGACACCGCCTTCACGGATGACGGCGAGATAGCGCTCCAGACGCGCCGGGCTGAAATCATCATCCATCGAGGTGACGACAAGGGCCGTGTCCACGTTGGCGGCGAGAAGCTGGGGAGCTGAATCCCTGCCGGCTGCTTTCCGGATGAGCATGGTGCGTCGCGGGAAAAGCCAGACAATGTTCGCGCCACCGGGATGAATGTCCATGCCGATCCAGTCGCCGACGGCGGGAAGGGCATCTTGAGTCACGGCAGTTTCGCGGAATTTTCCAGTCAGTGTGGCAAGGTGTGGCTCGCCTTCGCCGGAATCGGCGAACCAGTAGCCTTTTTCGACACCGGTGATCCGGGCGGGCCGGTCGAAGCGGACACCTGCGGGTGGAACCGCGTTTGCGAAAAACGGCCCCCATCCGAGTGGTTCGAGTTGTGATTTTCCGGCAGTCATGGGTCCAGGGGCATTATGGCCGGAATGGCTCATCCTTCCACCACGGGTAAAAGGGCGGCATATCCCTGGACACCTTGAGGGGGAAGTTCGGCGGGCGTTTCTGGAGGAAACTGGTGACGCCTTCGGCGACATCGGCGGTCTGGCCCATATGGAAAATACACTTCGAATCGATCCGGTGCGCTTCCATCGGGTGACTGGCACCCATCATCCGCCACAGGAGCTGGCGGGAAACGGCGATGGAAACGGCACTGGTATTGTCGGCGCACTCCCTGGCCAGCATCCTTGCGGCCGGGATGAGGTCGGGAGCGTCATAAAGGCGCGACACGAGCTTTCCATCGAGCGCTTCCTGTGCAGGGAATACGCGCCCGGTGGCTACCCACTCCATGGCCTGCGCGATGCCCGCGATGCGGGGGAGAAACCATGAACTGCACGCCTCGGGCACTAGGCCGCGGCGGGCAAAGACAAAGCCGAATCTGGCGTCGCGGCTGGCGAGCCGGACGTCCATCGGGAGTGTCATGGTTGCGCCGACGCCCACCGCCGCACCGTTGATGGCGCCGATGACGGGCTTTCTCGATTCGAAAATCCTCAAGGTAACTCGCCCTCCCGAGTCACGATGCGTCTCCAGCGTGTCCCGGCCTGCGGAATTGAAGGAGTTTCCGCCCATCCCGAGATCGGCCCCCGCGCAAAATGCCTTGCCGCTGCCGGTGACGATCACGGCGCGAACGTCATCGTTGGCATCTGCCTCGTCGAAGGCGGCGATCAGTTCATCGGCCATCTCAAGCGTAAAGGCATTCATCCGTTCGGGGCGGTGAAGCGTGATCGTGAAAATGCGTTCCGACAGGTCGGTCTGGATCGTATTGGGCATTGGCAGGGCTCCCTGTACTGGCGGCCGTTGGACGGCCCATGCAGGACTCTCTATAACAGGCGCGGAGCATTTTCACATGGAACTGGAAAAGGCGATCGGGCTGGGTGTGGCCGGGAACTTTGCGGGTCACCTCAAGCAGGCGGGTGAGGCGGCCGATTTTGCACACCTCAGGATAACGGATGAAAACTCCCCCAAAGGGGTTTTCCCCTTTTACCTGCCGGGGGCACCGGGGCACCGGCTGGGGCAGTTCCCTGTGTCGCATGACCGGATCGTGCTTCCTGAAGGGGGCGGAAATGTCCAGATCGAGCCGGAAGTCGCGCTTATCTGTGATCTCGTTTACGAGGGTAAGAAGGTTTCGGCGGTCGTGCCACGCCGGTTTGCCGCCTACAACGACTGTTCGATCCGCCGCCCGGGGGCACGCAAGATCAGCGAGAAGAAGAACTGGGGTATTTCGACCAAGGGCCTGAGCCGCGACTGGATCGACATAGACCGCTTTGCGCGTGGCGGCGTGATGGACAGCTACCGGATCGCTTCGTACCTGTACCGGGACGGTAGGCTGCATACCTATGGCATCGACAGCCCGGTCCTGGGTTACGGCTATTTCTACGAAGGCCTCCAGCGGTGGCTTGTGGAAAAACTGAACAGCCAGCAGGACGAAGGTCCGCTGGAGTGCATCGGCGATCTGCTGGCACTCGCCCAATGGCCCCGGTGGGCGGTGATTTCGGCGGGGGCGACCCGTTACACGGAGTTCGGCGAGACGAACTTCCTTGTGCCGGGAGATGAATCGATCGTCGTGGTTTACGATGGTGTCCGTCAGGATCACCGCGACATAGAGGCGATGCTTACCGGAGGCGGCAGGGCCGGACCATCTGACGGTATCTCGGTGCTCAGGCAGAAAGTCGCGGGCGGATGAGCTGCTAGTTGGCGATCAGGCCCCCGGCAGTGCCGCTCATCTTCCAGGCGCACTTGCCGGCGCTGCAGCCAAAACCGCTCGATGGCTTGCAGTCGCAGATGCCCATGAGGCCGGACTCGGCGCACTCCTTTGCCTGCATTTCGCCATAGAGCTTCTCATAGGTGGCGGTGTCGGCATCCTTCCGGACCACATGATCATAGGTGCATCCGCAGCTCCCGAAGGTCGGGACCGGCTTGCCACACTCGCTGTCCGCTGTGCAGGACTGGAGCCGGGCAAGTTCACTGGCGAGAGCCCGGGACAGTTCCGGGCAGGTTTCAGGGGGTTTTGCCTGGCCGCGATCACAGGCAGTGGCCAGAATGAGCCCGAATAACAATGCGAGGGTGCGGCTTCTCATCACGCTATTCCCAGCCGACTTCGATGGACACGGACTCCCTGGCAGTGCCCACGGTGATTACGCCATCGGTACCGGATTCGGGGCGAACGGCGGTGAATGCCGCCTTGCCCGCCGGTTTGAGTGGGATGTCGGTGCCCCCTGCATCCGTGAGGGAAACGCTCCGGATCTGCACGGCCGGTCCCTGGGGTGTTTCACGGCTGGAAACCCACAGCTTGAGCGTGCCTGGCTCACTAGCAACCTCGACGATGATGTTTGAAAGGTAAAAGATACGTCCGCCGTGAGCGGCGAACCGTTGCACATCCGGATTGATCTCGACCGGAACGGAACTCACGCCTTCGATGGGGCACTGGGCAAAAAACAGCCGTCCCTTGAGTCCGTCGGAGGCTGCGGCCCCCAGTTCCCTGGTTTCGAAGGTGCCCTCCTTGCGCCGGAAATCCGCCACGTCGCCCGATTCCATCATCAGGGAGAACCGGATGCAGTCATCGGGCGGCTTTACCGGCTGGCCCGTCTTGTCGAGAAGATAGAGCCGCTGGATATCCGGTGCGAGGACCAGTTCCAGCATGGCTCCACCCGCATGGAACAGAAACCCGCCGTGGGGAGCCGTCACTGGCGGCGCTTCCACGTCGATGGAGAGCGTTTCCTCGCCTTTCAGATCGGTGGGCTTCTGCGTAGAAATCGTTGGCACGGCATGAGCCTTGGAAGCCGGCTTGGAACCACAGGCGGACAGGATGAGGAGCGCCGTTAGCGCAAAAGGGAAAAGCCGCCATGGGGAGATCGTATGAGCCTGTTGCATCGTCGTTGTGTTCGGATTGTGACTGCCGGAAAGGCCGTTTCAAAATGAAAAACAGTTCACTGGTTCCAGTCGCCTTCGATATCTTCATCGCGGTAGGGGCGCTGTATGGGCGGAGCATCGCGGTCGAGTGGAAGCGACCAGTCAACGAGGGACTTTGCCAGCCGGTCCAGATCTCCGGTTGAGGCGGGCAGTCGCTCGGGGCGGAACAGGCTGGCGAGAGCCTTCACTCCGGCATCGGCGCTCACGCAGGAGTTGTGCCTGCGTTCGATTTCCCGGGTCCGTTCCAGTGCCAGCGTGTTTACCCGTGAGACGAAGTAATCTTTTGCGGAACTGCTCATTTTATGGGTAGCTCCTGCCTTTCAGACTCCAGCCAGTAATCGTTTTGCTTGGTAAAACGGCGTAAAATTCTGGATTGCCGAGACGCGTCAATACAGGTTAACAATAGCACGACAGGCGGGCTGATGCAGCGGTGATGTTACGGTGACCGGCTGGCATGTATGGAGCGGGGAGTTGGCGAACATGATTCAGGGACAGTTGCACCCGGACTTCTGGCGGGTGGGTGAAACCCTTGGCAAGATTCTGAAGCAGTTTCCGGGCGGTGCGGCCGTCTGTGTTTACCATGAAGGCGAGAAAGTTGCCGACATCTGGGGCGGAACGATGGACGTGCAGGGAACGCCCTGGCGGGAGGACACGATGTCCGTGTCGTTCTCCACGACGAAGGGGATTGCCTCGACGGCGCTCCACGTCTGCGCCGACCGGGGGCTCATCGACTACGATGCTCCCATAGCGAAATACTGGCCCGAGTTCGCCCAGAACGGAAAGCATGAAATCACCGTCCGCCACGCGCTGACCCATCAGGCAGGGCTGTTCGGCATCCGTCGTTTGATTGAGCATGCGGACCACATGCTCGATTGGGACCACATGGTCGATAAGCTGGCGACCGCCGGTACCCAGATCAAGCCGGGTGCGGGGAGCGCCTATCACGCACTCACTTACGGGTGGATCATCGGCGAACTGGTGCGCCGGGTATCGGGGAAGACGATCGGCGAATTTCTCCAGTCAGAGGTGGCCGGACCCCTGAAGCTCGACGGCCTTTATATCGGAGTCCCCGAGAAAGAACTGCCGCGGGTTGCCCGGCTGGTGGATACGATGGGCACCATGAAGAAGGTGGTGCCCGACACCCGGCCCGGCGTGAAGCGCGATGGCGGCCCACCGATCCAGCACCGGCTGATCGAAAGCGTGCCGGTGTTCAGGCGGATACTTCATGCGCTGGCTGCCCGGGGGGTTGCCCACTACGACTTTTCCGCACCCGAGATCGTCCGCGCCCAGATCCCGGCGGCGAACGGCGTGTTCACCGCCCGGTCGCTGGCCCGTCTTTATGCGGCGATGGCCAATGGGGGACATCTGGAAGGCGGCCGGATCCTGTCGGACCAGACAATCGGCAAGATCAGCCGTATCCAGCTTCGCGGCAGGGACCGGGTGATCCCGCTCGACATGCAGTGGCGGCTCGGATACCACGCGGCTTTCACGACGAAGGGCACCCTGAGCGACGGTTTTGGCCACTTTGGTTTCGGGGGGTCGGGCGGATTCATGTGCCCGCGGCGCCGGCTGTCGGTCGGCATGGTCGTAAACGGCGGCGTGGGGTCGAACCTGCTGGGCGACCTGCGGATCGGCCGGATTGGCGGCGCGGCAGTAGAGAGCGTGAAGGCACGCGGCCAGTCCGTGCGCGAGAATCAGGACCGGCTGGGCGCCTTGAGGCAGTCCGCCTGAAATCCACCGGGCAATGGGAATGAGGAGACAATCATGATTCACGGACACCTGCATCCGGACTTCTGGCGCGTCGGACAGACGCTTGAGAAGATGCTGAAGGATTTTCCGGGCGGCGCGGCTGTCTGTGTCTATCACGGCAAGGAAAAGGTCGTGGACATCTGGGGTGGCGTCATGGACGACAAGGGGACTCCCTGGCACGCCGATACGATGGCGGTCTCGTTCTCGACGACCAAGGGAGTCGCCTCGACCGCGCTGCACATCTGTGCGGACCGGGGGCTGATCGACTACGACACGCCGGTTTCAAGGTACTGGCCGGAGTTCTCGCAGAAAGGGAAGCAGGACATTACGGTCCGTCATGTGCTTACACACCAGGCCGGCCTGTTCGGCATCCGGCGGCTTATCGACCGGGCCGAAAACATGCTCGACTGGGAGCATATGGTCGAGAAACTCGCTGCCGCCGAAACCCAGATGAAGCCGGGGCGGGGCAGCGCCTACCATGCGCTCACCTATGGATGGCTGGTAGGGGAACTGGTCAGGCGCGTTTCGGGCAAGACGATGCCGGAGTTCCTGAAATCCGAGATCGCCGATCCGCTCAAGCTCGATGGACTCTATATCGGCGTGCCGGAAGAAGAGTTGCTGCGAGTGTCCCGGCTCGTGTCGGCCATGAAATCCGCCACGCCGAAGCCCAAGGGGAAGCGCGGAAAGAAAAAAGGCCCCGATCTGCGGCGCCAGATACTGGGCCGGATACCACAGGTCGTCCGGATGGCGCAGGCGCTGGCTCCAAGGGGCGTCGGCAAGTTCGACTTCTCTTCGCCCGAGGCGGTAAAGGCGTCGATCCCCGGCGCGAACGGCGTGTTCACCGCCCGGTCGCTGGCAAAACTGTACGCCACGCTCGCCAACGGCGGGGAGTTCGATGGTGTGCGCCTGCTCTCGGAGGACACCATCAGCAAGATTTCGCAGATTCAGGTTCGCGGGACCGACAAGGTGGTGCCGCTCGACATGCAGTGGCGGCTTGGATACCACATGGCCGGAACGACCAAGGGGATTCCTCGCGGGGCGTTCGGGCATTATGGATTTGGCGGATCGGGCGCGTTTGCCCATCCGAAACGGAAACTCGCCGCCGCGCTGATCCTGAATGGCGGCGTCGGGACGAACCTGCTGGCCGACCTCCGGATGCCGCAGATGGGGGGCGCTGTGCTGGAAAGTGCCCTCAAGCGGGAAGGCCAGCAATAGCCGTCAGGCGTTCTTGTGCGGCAGCATGCGGAGGCCGAGCAGCAGGGCCAGAGCCGCTGCATAGACAAGCGGCCCGCGGATATCCGCCTTCACCAGCCACCAGTAGTGCACGACCCCGAGCAGCGCGGCCGGGTAGGTGAGCCGGTGCAGCCGGGACCACTGTTTCCCCAGGCGTTGCATCCACTTGGCGGTTGAGGTGACGGCGAGCGGTACCAACAGCACAAGAGCTGCCGTGCCTGCGGTAACAAATGGACGCTTCACGATATCCTTCACTATCCGGTCCATGTCGAAGAAGTGATCAAGCACCACGTAGGTGGAAAAGTGCAGGGCAGCGTATGCGAAGGCCCACAGCCCGATAGACTTCCTGAGTCGCATCAGCCACGGCAAGTCGAGGAACCGGCGTGCTGGTGTCACGGCCAGCGACAGGAGGAGCCAAATGAGCGCGCACTGTCCGGTCCGGTGGGTGATGGTTTCAATGGGGTTCGCGCCGAGCGAACCGGCAAATGCGCCGGCGGCGGTCCATATGAGTGGGGCAAGCGAGCCAGCATGAATAAACCAGCGGAGCCGGTTCTGGAACGCGGGAGAAGGGGCGGACACGTTCAGTAGTATTTCCGCAGGTCCATGCCGCGGTAAAGGTTCGCCACCTGTTCGGCATAGCCATTGAACGGTTGCGTCTTGCGTCGGAGAAATTCGCCGATCCGGCGCTCTGTTCCCTGGCTCCAGCGCGGGTGGTCCACATCGGGGTTCACGTTGGAATAGAAGCCATATTCGCCGGGGGTCATGGCCGACCAGCTGGTATAGGGCTGCCTTTCGGTGAAGCTGATACGGACGATGGACTTGATGCTCTTGAACCCGTATTTCCACGGAACGACGAGACGGATGGGCGCGCCATTCTGGTTCGGCAGGGTTTTCCCGTAAAGTCCGACGGCCAGGATCGTCAGCGGGTGCATGGCCTCGTCCATGCGAAGGCCCTCGCGGTAGGGCCATTCGAGGATACTGCGTTTCTGGCCCGGCATCTCCTCGGGCGCGAGTTTGGTTTCGAACGAAACGAATTTGGCGTTTGAAGTGGGTTCGAGCTGCTTGATGAGATTGCCCAGAGGGAAACCAATCCACGGGATAACCATGGACCAGGCTTCGACGCACCGGAACCGGTAGATGCGTTCCTCAAGGTCGTGGGGTTTCAGGATATCTTCCAGCGTATAGGTTCCGGGCTTGTGCACCTCCCCGTCAATCCGGACCGACCACGGAGTGATTTTCAGCCGGTGGGCATTTTCGGCCGGATCGCCTTTTCCAGTGCCGAACTCGTAGAAGTTGTTGTAGGTGGTGATGTCCTTGTAGGAGGTAGGCGATTCGCTTGTGCTGAACGGACCTCCCTTTTTCACGCTGGCCAGCGGCGTCACTCCTCTGGCGATTGCCGGAAGCCCCGCTGCCAGGGCCGCCACCGCAAGCCCCATTTCCTTCAGCAGATCGCGTCTCCGGCGGTAGACCGGTTCCGGGGTGATTTCATTGGAACAGATACCAAAGCGGCTGTTTCTCATCGTGATGTTTCCTTAATACCGGGAGAGCCTGGCCTTAAACTGCGGACATCTTCACAGGTATTGTCTATAAGAATGGACGTCCATGACAGGGCCCGTTGCCTCTTGTTTGGGTAAGGGTCAATTCACCCGGCATTCTTGGAGGATAACCGATGGATTTCCTGAAAGACCTGCTTCCCGGCACCCAGCACGACTACCTCGCGGTGACCGTCCCGGTATGGGTGGTTCTGTTCAGCGTTCTGGAGTTCGCCCGCAAGATGGTGGGCAGCCGCCTGAAGGGGCTGGCCCAGAACACCGACACCGAGTGGGACGATCTTGTCGCCGACCTCGTGCTGGACACCCGGCACTGGTTCCTGCTGGTCTTTTCCGCCTTCGTGGCAATCCGGACGACAGCAGTTCCGGACCGTGTGGGGCAGATCGTCACGACGGCGGCCACGCTGCTCATGTTCCTGCAGGTCGGATTGTGGGGCAGCATGGTGATCCGGCACTGGGTGGTCGCCAAGTCCCGGCGGCCGCTGGCAGGCGGGACGAGCGCCACGGGATTCCGCGTGCTTGGCGTTATCGGCCGGATCGTTCTGTGGTCGATCGTCCTGTTGCTGACGCTCGACAACCTCGGCATCAATATCACGGCGCTGGTGGCGGGTCTTGGTGTGGGCGGTGTCGCCGTCGCACTCGCCCTTCAGAACATCCTGGGTGACATCTTCTGCTCGATCACGATCCTGCTCGACAAGCCGTTCGAGGTGGGCGATTTCATCGTCGTGGGCGATGTTGCTGGTGAGGTCATGCAGGTCGGTATCAAGACGACCCGCATCAAAAGCCTGCAGGGCCAGGAAGTGGTGATGTCGAACGCCGATCTTGTGGGGAGCCGTATCAACAACTACCGGCGGATGCAGGAGCGGCGCGCCGTGTTTGGCGTCCGCGTGGTCTACTCGACCCCGGCAGACAAGCTCGCGGAGATCCCGAAGGTGATCCAGCAGATCGTCGAGTCGATCCCCCGGACGCGGTTCGACCGGGCCCACTTCAAGGCGTTCGGAAACTTCTCGCTCGACTTCGAGGCCGTCTACTACGTGCTCGACCGGGACATGAAGATCTATCTCGACATCCAGGAGCAGATCAATCTCGCGCTCTACCGCAAGTTCGGCGAGATGGGGATCGACTTCGCCTTCCCGACCCAGACCCTTTTTGTACACAGGGAACCTGTGGCGGCATCCTGACGCGGGGCTGGAGGCAGGCCGTTTCAAACCGGCACACGGTTTTTTCCGGGCGGTTCCCCTGTTCGTGACACGGATGATGACTAGACTTCCGGCATGGCTCTGAAAGTACTGGTGGTGGATGATGACAGTTCGGCCCGGCGGTTCGCGGAGATGGCGGTCAAGCGTGCCGTTCCGGACGCCGAAGTGCATACGGCCATCGACGGAGTAGATGCGCGGACAAAGGCGGCCGAGTGGCGCCCCGATGCAGTTGTGCTCGATCACATGATGCCCAAGCTGGACGGATGGCGTTATCTTGAGGAAATCCGCAAGAGCGACTGGGGCAAGCGGACGCCAGTGCTGTTCTACAGCGCACTTGATCTCAAGCGGGATATCTCGCGGATCCCCTGTGCGGTGTTCCTCCAGAAGCCATCCACGCTCGATGGCTTTGTCGTCGCTTTCAAACACGTCCTGGCGATGAAATAGCGGTCAGGCCGCCGGTTGCTTCGGCATGGTGACGAGCCGGACACAGACGGACGGCTTGCCGGGATCGTGGGACGCGAGATCGCGGGCGGCTTTCAGCGGGAAAAACGCGAGCGTCACGGCCGAGACGCCCGGTTCTTTTGCCGGTGTCCGCCAGACCTGCGCCACGCGGATATGGGCATTCCCGGTAAACATGGGCCGCTTGTAGAGAACTGAGGCCCGGCTGAAGAACCATTTTTCCGGCGGCTCGCCTTCCAGGGCCAGCGCGTCTGTGGCGAGGTCTTCGGCGGCACGGATGTAATCCATCGCATGCACATGCTCGTTCGGATCGGTGCGGTTGTAGGCCCAGAACTTCGCCCGGAGATCCCGGTATTCGCTGCCTTTCAACGAGAACGGCTCCGGTGGGCGGAGAATCTCCTCGGCCGTATGGAACGGCAGGATGCGATCGGGAAGATTCCTGGTGAATCCAAGGTCTGGAGGCAGTTCCCTTACCCGCCGCTGGTCGGGAGGGGCGGTAATGCGCGTCAGCACATGGTCGAGCCGCATGCGGCCGGCGGTGACGGGATTCCGGATATCTGGGCGCGGATCGAACCGTCCGGTGGCGCCCGCGCAGGTGAGCACCATCTCGCCCCGGCTGATGATGCGCGGGTCGTCGCCCGCCGAGCGGCCGAGAGTCATCGTGACATCCACCGTGGCCGGCGCCGAGCGCGGCATGGCGGCCCGCCGGTCGCTCGCCTCCAGCTCCATGAAATAGATAATCCCCGCCATGCCGGTCCGGGCACGGTAGTCGGCGCTGAACAGGGACTTCTGGAACAGCGGCCAGTGCACGGGCGCACAGATACGGAGCAGCGAGTCCAGCTTGACCGCGCCGTGCTCGGTCAGGTCTTCGAAAAGATAGTGGGCCTCGCCGCTGGTGGTTGAAATGGCATCGGGATCGCGCGGTGCGTTCATGGCGCGCCGATCCTAGCCGGTGAGGAAGCGAAGGGGGAAGCGCCTCTTCCCCCGTTACCTGCCCACCGGCTATACCACCGGTCCCATGACGCTACCCGAAATCCCGGCAGAGTCCGGCTCCAGTCCCGCGCATGTCGCCACGCGGGGTGGCGAGCGGCCCAACATTGTCCGCCGGATGTACGACTGGACGCTCGCCCAGTCGCGAACGAAATACGCGGTGCCGGTTCTGGCTGCGACCGCGTTCACCGAGTCGAGTTTTTTCCTCGTGCCGCCGGATCTGCTCATTCTGGCGATGGGCACGGCGCAGCCGAAGCGGTCTTTCTACTATGCGGGGGTGAGCACGGTGATGAGCGCGCTCGGCGGCGTGTTTGGCTACTTCCTTGGTTACTGGTTCTGGGACGCCCTGAGCGGCTACTTCTTCCGTATACCGGGGTTCACGCCGGAGCTGTTCGAGCGGGTGAGCGGAATGTACAACGAAAACGGGGCGGTGATCGTGTTGCTCGCCGGGTTCACGCCGATCCCGTACAAGGTATTCACGATCGCTTCCGGCGTGGTCCAGATGAACCTGCCGGTGTTTTTCCTCGCCTCACTGGCCTCCCGCGGGGCGCGGTATTTCATCTTGGGCGGGATCACCTACTGGTTCGGCGAAAAGGTCCAGACGATCATGGACCGCCACTTCAACCGGATCGTCTGGGGCGGCGGCGCGGCGATGGTCGCACTCTATTTCCTCTACAAGATGCTGAAGGGCTAGGTCGCTGCGTCCGGCGTCTTCTTCCAGGTCCAGAAAAGAACCCTTCAATTGTCCAGACGCCTAATTGTTTACGAGTCCACGCTGCGGCGGGCATCGTCAATGCTGTTTTCGATTGCTTCGCCAGCTATTTCGAAATGTTCAAGAGCTGCACGGCCAAGCTCAAACGCCAGCTCAAGCTCTCCGATAACGGCTTCCTTGGCCCCCTTTTCCTGAAGATAACGGCGGTCCTCGTAGCTATGGGATCGCGCAAGCACGACGATGGCCTCACTCGTCACGCGTGCGTGCTCAAGGGCCCGGCGGGCAGCCATTCTCTCCGGCATACAGAGAACAAGGAGTCTGGCCGAACGGAGATATGCGTGATCAAGCACCGCAGGTAGTCCAGCATCCCCTAACAACACATTGGTACCCCGTGCTCGTAAGGACTCGACAATCCTCAAGTCCTCTTCGATGACCACGAATGGCTTCTTGTGCCTCTCGAGAAGCGAGCAGACAATGCTGCCAACACGGCCGTACCCGCAAACGATCGCGTGATTTACATAAGGAGCCAAGGGTGGAACAGGCTGATCGTCCGCGCTCGCCGGCCGTCTGGCCAGGATGTGTCTCAACAGTGCTGGCGCCGCACTATTGACGAGCGGTGACAGCAGGATGGTGATCACGGTTGCACTCAGGAGTAGGTTGAAGATGGGTGTGGTAAGTGCGCCTTCTTCCAGCCCGATGCGCGCAAGCAGAAAAGAAAATTCTGCCGACTGCGCGAGACTGGCACCGACTAGTACCGACAGCCGCAGGGAACATCCCATCCACCGTGCAATCAGAACGGTTACACCACCCTTGACGACGACGATCATTATGACGGTAAGAAGAACAAGAGCCAGCGAATCGATCAGGAAATGGGGATCAAGCAGCATCCCGATCGAAACGAAAAAGATTCCGGAAAAAACATCCCGAATTGGTGTCGCGTCACCCAGGATACGATGGGCGAGATCTGATTCACCGACAACCACACCCGTAAGAAATGCTCCGAGGGCGAGTGAGACTCCGAGAAGTGCGGCTCCACCCGCCATCGCGAGTGCCAGCGTAATGACGGCGAGTGCAAAGAATTCGCGGCTACGGGATGCAGACGCACGGCGCAATATCCATGGCAGTACCCAGAAGGACAGTGGCACAACGACAAAAAAGAAAACGGCTGTCTTGCCAAGCAGAAACCCCATTTTCTGGGCACTGGGAGACGCGAAGGCAAGGACCGCCACGAGGAGAACGCTGGAGATGTCCTGTACGGACGACCATGCCAGCCCGAGACGGGCATGGCGACTTTCGATTTCACCCCTATCGGAAAGAATCTTTCCGAGCACGGTACTGGAAGAATTCGATATGACTGCACCAAAGGCATACGCCTGGATATCGCTCCAGCCCAGAGCCAGCCCCACCAGATACCCAAGTCCGATCATGGTGATGACCTGAGCAAGACCGCCAATGACGGCAATCCTGCTGGCCTGGACTAGCTCACGCAGGGAGAGCTGCACGCCAATGACGAACATCAGGAAGACAATGCCAATCTCGGCAAGTTCGGCGATCGCTTCGGTCTTCATAATAAAGCCCGGAGTGAAAGGGCCGATTGCGATCCCTGCTACAATGTAGCCGAGGATGAGCGGCTGGCGAAGGCGCAATGCCAGTGCCGCACCAAGAAGCGCTGCGCCGAGGGCAGTGACAAGATGAACGATAAGTCCGCCGTACTCCATCAGGCTGACTCGGAACCAGGTGGTACGACCAGCACATCGCAACCTGCTTCCCGCAGAAGGTTGCCGGCGATGGAACCGATGAATAGATGTGCGAGACCTGAATAGCCGTGCGTACCCAGTACGAGGATATCCGTGTTGCAGTGCTTGATAGCCTTCGTGACTACGGTCCTTGGAGAACCATACTGGACATGGAACCGCCACGGTACATCTTTCGCCGGAATCCCTTTCTTGGTAATGGCGGTAGCTAATGTGCTTTCAAGTTTGCGCAGGGCACTCTGTCGCAGCTGGATACGGCGTGCAGTGACTGCTTCGTCGGGAAGGCGGGAGTACGCCAGGCTTTCGTACGGAGAATTAAGGGCATGAATGACTTCGACCGGTGGGCGTGGCGGTGGCAGGATTCGCAGTAGCCACGTAAAAATACCGGGTAAAGTCTCGTCGAGATCGACTGCAATTGCTGGTCTCCGGTAAGCCGTACGGGGGGCCAACCGTACCGTCAGCACCGGGAGTTTTCCTGTTCTGATAACCCGTTCCGCCGTCGATCCTAAGAACGTGTCTCTAAGGACACGTCCGCTACTGCGCCCCATGACAATCAGGTCGGCTGCCTGCCGCTTCGCGATCTGCGTGATTTCGTATGCTGCATTGCCGGTTTTTATGACTGACCGGATTCGAATGGACTTCGGTAGTAACTCGGCGATGTGTCGTACCTCATCCGATAGGGCTTTCCTTGCGTCAAGTTCGGCATTGTGCTGTTCACCCGGATGCAAGCCCACCGGAACGACATGTGCCAGCGTAATGGTCGCATCCTCTGCGAGAGGTAGCCGCGTAAGCCTACCAATAATTCGATCAGATGCGGCCGTGAAATCGATTGCAATGAGTAGCGACCGGAGGCCAGCTCGGGGATCTGGTTTTTGATGGGTTATCCGCTCATTTCTATCCTCACTCATACCTCTGCCTCCAGTGGGATTATCGTCAAACCAATGTCCTCTTCACGTCGTGGAGTGAATAACACAAGATGTGATATAGCGCAGCGAGTATCCAGAGACGAAGTAACCCTGAAACGTCGGCGAATTTTCATCTCTCGCTGGTAGTATCCGGTTTCTGGATATTGTGGCGCATGCAGCTGGAGGTTTCCACCTTGGTCATTGTAGTTTGCCGCCTTCGTCTCGATCGGAGCCTGCACAACCTTCGGTCAGGCGGTGATTTCCTTCCGCCGATGCCCGGCGGCTGCCCAGACCAGAAGTCCAAGGGCGGTGACGATACTTACGACAGCGCCGGCGGCAACACTTCGGGGCTGGTACACGAGTTCGATGGTGTTTTTTCCGGCTGGCGTCCAGACAGCGATCTGGAATCCGTTGGCCGGGATGACGGATATTTCCCGCCCCCCGGTAAATGCTTTCCAGCCGGGGAAGAAGTTGTCGCGGAAGACAGTGGGGCCTTCCTTTTCCCGTTCGACTTCGATCACCCGCCGTTCGGGTGTCCAGGAAATGACCCGGATAGCCGTTTCGCCACTTTCTCCCGAAGGAACAGGCGGCGCGTCTTTCCATGGCCCGGAAAAACGGCCGATGAACTCCAGCGAGGCAGGGTTCCATCCGGGCTCCTGCATCCGCTCGCGGAGCTTGTCCGGGTCTGATTCGAATACCCAGCGGGGCGGAGCTCGGACGGCTCCCGGCGGGGCATTGGGGCGGCAGATATGGGCATCGAGACGGGCAAGGAGAGTCCCGCAGGTCCAGCCGCTTCCCGGCGAAACCGCCTGCGGGAGCACAGCGAAATCAAGGGCGAGGATTCTGGCCATCACCGGGGCGGGCACCTGACGGTTTGCCATCTCCCGGTCGGCGGGGGCGGAGGAGTTGTAGCCCTCCGGGTTGTTCAGGCCGAAGGCGAGGGCGATGTTGTGCGCAAGAGTTTCCCACTGGTGACGGGCCGTGTTTTCCTCGAATGCCCCATTGCCGGGCGGAGGTGGAAGCTGGACATGGATCTGGGGCGCGAGGCTGGGAGTTGCGCCAGCGGCATGGATTTCACGGATGGCACGGACCAGTTCCGGTTCGGCGCGGAAAGTGGACAGCGGGACGGTTTTAAGGCCGGGGAGCGAGATGACGAGCAGTTCAACCGCCACGGCTCCGGCCAGGAGCCCCCGCGCCCACCTTACGTTCCGCCAGAGGGTGAGCCCGGCCAGGCACAATACGACGGGAGCAAGGGCCAGCCGGAAACAGTCCGAGGCCCAGCCAGCCCAGACGCCGTTGGCATTGATGCCTGTAACCATCGCCAGAGCACCGCGGGTGTTGACCGCTCCCCACAGGGCGGCGGCCGTCAGCAAGAGCGGCCCGGCGAGAACCCATTGCGGGGGTATCCAGCCGCCATCCGGTTCATCCGATTTCTGCCGCTCAATCAACTGGTCGAGCGCGAGGATTCCTGCAACGGCAAGCGAGATGAAAGCCGGGAGAAGAAGCCGCTCGGGGAAGCGGAACTGGTCCCATCCAGGAAGTATCGTACGAAGCAGTTGATAAAGCCCCGTGTGGGTTCCCGCGGCAGCGATGAGAAAAAGCAGGGTCATTCCTGTAAGTGGCAGAATTTCCTTTCGCCTCCGGAGAGCGGCGAGGGCGAGCGGGATCAGTGCTGTAAACAGGAGGCCGGGGCTTCCCCTTGGGAACCAGTATTTCTGGTGGCCGCTTCCGGGGCCGGTTTCCAGCTTGCCAAACGGAACCGGTATCTCGGCCGGAGGATCGAACAGCCCGGGAGCAGCCCACTCGATCACGCGACGTGGATTCCATGACCAGCGAAGGGCAAGGTCTTCGGTGTTTTCAAAACGCCGGTAGGAGTGGGCCGACAGTTCAAGGCCGGGAAGGATCGCACAGGCGGAAAGGAAGATGCCGGCTGCCAGAGCGGCCGAAACACTGGCGATAGTTCGCCACTGGGCCCGCCGCCAGGGGCGGGCGGCGGTAATGGTGACCAGTCCAAACAGGTAAACCCCCTGCAGGTCGCCGGTCGTGACGGCGATGGCGGTCCACAGGGCCAGCCTGATAGTTGCCAGCCGCCCCGGATTCCGGAGCAGCCGCACAAGGGCGGCACACAGCCAGCCGGTGATCGCGAACATCGACAGGAACTGGATTACCGAGGTGAGCTCAAGGGCAATCGGTCCGTACGCAAGCAGCGCCGAGCCGGTGAAAGCGCTGAAATGGCCCGCGCCGAGGGTCCGGGTGAGGTGATGATACCCTGCGTGGGCGATGAGAAACTGGAAGCCCGCGAGAATTCCGTAGGCGTGAACCGGGTGCAGTCCGCCGGAAAACAGCAGCGGGATCTGCCCCGGATAGAAAAATCCCTGAACCGGATCGGCGAGATAGGGTATGCCGCTGCGGATGTTCTCGCTCCAGAGCGGCAGTTCGCCAGCCAGTATCCGCTGAAGGAACCATGATTTGTACGGAATGTGGTTGATGAGGGCGTCCCGGAAATACAGGGCGTCTTCGCCGAGGTAGATGCGGCCGAACGCCATCCAGTTGATGGCTGCAAACCCGGCAAGGAGCAGGATTAGCCGTTCGCCGGCAGTGACCGGAGGGGTGGGGGAAGCGGTGCCAGCCATCGATGGCATTTACTCTAACTCCGGAAACTGGCCAGAGGCGACTGCTCCCGTGAAATTGGCGAACGCCGCGCTTGGAGCCGCTTTTGCCGGCGTGCATACTCCCTGTATGGCGGAGCCCAAGGGAAATCCACGCATCGCGCCGACGGCCCATTTTACTGCACAGGCATGGGTGCAGGCAGGCTTTGAGCATGCAGGCTACTTCGACACATTCCAGGGCCGGGTGATGTTCAATGCGGTAAAACGGCTGACACCGATGGCGGGAGCACTTGGGCCGCATGTCCAGCATCATCTGGACTACCTCTGGATCCGTCACGCGGCATACGAGGAGCGGCTTCGGCAACTCCAGCCGGATGTCGTGGTGGAGATCGGCGCCGGACTCTCTCCACGGGGCCTCTCCTTCACCCGCCGGAACCCCGGGTTGATCTATATCGAAGGGGATCTGCCCCACATGGTGGCGGCCAAGCGGCGTGCGCTGGCTGGTGTTGAGTTGCCGCCGAACTATCATCTGGGGACCGTAGACCTGCTGGGAAGCCGGTTTCTCGATACGCTTCCGCCGGTTTTCAGGGCTGGCCAGAAGATTGCCGCGATCACCGAAGGGGTTACTGACTACCTCAGCATGGACGAAAAGCGGAAGGCGATGGGCAACATCGCCAGCCTGTTCAGGGCGCACGGCGGCGGCCGCTACCTGTTCGAGGTTCACGCGAGGGAGCTCTACGGGGCATATCGCCAGATGGCGAGGTTCTTCACATCCGCGCTGGGACTTCTGGTGGGCGCCAGGTTCGACGACCGGCTGTTCGAGACGATTGACGAAGCGCGCCGGTTTGCCGTCTCCTGTGGCTTTGACTCTGTGGAGGTTCTGGAACTGGCGTCGCTGAACACGACCGGCAGACACCCGCCACTCCAGTATTGCCCCTACCGGCTGTTGGAAGCGCGAATTGGGCCCTAGGATGCCGGCAGTTCGCGGAGCAGGAATTTTCCGTATATCCGTGCGCCCGCGCCGAGCGGACTTTTCAGTCTCTGGAGCCGCCGGAAGGTGTCAATCGAGCCCATGGCGATCAGCACGGTTTCTCCCTCGCCCCGGACACGGATCTTTCCGGTAAACATGGCCGACTGGCTGTTGAACTTCCCCAGCAGCAGGTCGTGGAAGGTTTCCGTCTTCATGAGAATTGTCGCCCGTGCATCCGGGACCGTTCCCTCATGAATGGAAAAGCTGCCGGTCCCGATGTGGATCCGGTAGGCACCCGGCTGGTCGCCAGTGAATACCAGGTTGATGTCGCCCTCGAAGCCCCGCGCCTGCCCCGCGATGTCGGCTGGCATGGGAATCCTGCGAACGGCGGACGAGAGGCGGGCCATGGAACCCCAGTACCACTTGAGGGCATGGGAGGCTTTCGCATTCGGCCGGCCGGCGACCTGCCGGAGCACATCCCCGGAAGTCTCAAACCGCGGTTGCCAGCGGAGTTCCTTGTGGATTTTCGCGCCGGACACCGTAACTTCGCCGTCTTCCATCACGTCGAACCAGACCGGATCCATGGGGGCATAGCCTGACTTGGCCGCCACCTTGGCGAGTCTCAGCGGGTTGCCCGGAACGGGAACCGACGGGCGGCCCAGTTCCGAACCAAGATCACCGAGCGGCACTGTCCCCTCGGCGGCGACGTTGTAGGCACCTTTCGCCTTCTTCTTCAGCGCCAGCACAAACGCCTGTGCCACGTCGTCTTCATGCGTCAGCTGCATCCGCACATCGACGCCAGTCATCTTGATCTGGACGGGGGCGGCAAACAGGGTTTGGACCTTGCGCGTATGGGACCGTTCGCTGAGAAAGATCGACGGACGCAGGCGGCAGATGGCTATCTCCGGGTGCTCTTTCTCGAACCCGTCGAGCCACAGTTCCACGGCCGTCTTGTGCCGGGAGTAGTAGAAGTTCTCGCTGGCTACGCGGGGAGTGTCCTCGGTGAGCAGCTTGCCCCGGTTGTGGGGATGAATGCCGTATGAGGCTACCGACGAGGCGTACACCACATGAGGGACCCCGGCGCTGGCAGCGCAGCGAAACACGTTCTGTGTCCCGCCGACGTTGATCGACTCCACCTCTTCCGGTGGCTTGCCGCCGGTTTTCTCCACGATGAACGCCAGGTGGATGACGGCATCAAGGCCCTTGAACGTTTCCGCCAGTTTCGCGTCGCGCACGTCCATCCGGACATGGTGGAGTTTCGCCGCGCTTGCATTCCGCCGGGGCGGGGCCAGGTCGATCGCCACGATTTCGCCGATTTCGTCATCGGGAAGAAGAATGTCGAGAATGGCCTCGCCGAGGCTTCCGGATGCTCCGGTAATCGCGATTTTCAACGGTACGGCTGCCGCCATGATTTCTTGCTCCCGGGCCCTGCCGTCATGCGAAGTGCGGCATGACCTTTTCGCCGAAGGTCTTGATAGACCGCATGATTTCCTCGTGAGGCACTGTCCCAGCCTGCATGACGAGAATGAGCTCATCGATGCCCGCGTCTCGGAACCGGGAGACGATCTCCTTGCAGTGGCTGGGATCGCCCACGACGTTCATGGCCGGGGCATCCGGCATGAGCCGCGCTTCCATCGCCTCGGTGAGTTCGTCGGGAGGTATCTCACCTCTCTGAACGGCAAGCCTTCCGATGGGCCGGTTCAGCGGCGTGTAGTAGATGCCGAGCGACTGCGCGAAGAATCTCGCTCCGCGCATCCCGATTTCGCAGGCGGTGCGGTCGTTGTCCTGGCAGTGCGCCACTGGCGTGCAGGCGAACCAGTTGTTTTTCTGATAGTGCTTTGGGCTGGAACCCTCCACCGCCTTGCGGTACTCCTTCACCTTTTTTGTCAGGTATTCATCGTTACCGACGGCAAAATTGAGCGCGCCAATTCCCTGCCTGCCGACCTCGACGGCCGAATCCGGTTTTGAACAGGCGGCGAACAGGGGCGGGTGGGGTTTCTGGACCGGCTTCGGCACTACCTGTGTCGGCGGGATGTTCCAGAATTCGCCCCTGAACTCGAACACTTCCTCCTGCCACATGCGCGGAATGATCTGGAGGGCTTCCTTCCACTGGTCGTGGAGCCTGGGAATGTCGCCTTCGAATGCCTTCTGTTCGGTTAGCGAGTTGCTCTTGCCCGACCCCCAGTTGGCCCGGCCGTTTGAAAGGATATCCAGCGTCGCCACCCGCTCGGCGATCCGCATCGGATGGTTGTAGCACTTGGGCGTGAGCGTGATGCCGTGCCCCAGCCGAATGTTCTTGGTTTTGGCGGCGACGTAGGCGAGAAATACTTCAGGTGCCGACGAATGGGAGTATTCGCGCAGGCCGTGGTGCTCCACTTCCCATATGCCATGGTACCCGATCTGGTCGGCCAGAATTGCCTGGTCGGCGCAGTCGTGGAAGCACCGTGCCTCCGACTCCGGGGTGGGGTCCGACATCTGCATTTCAAAAAAGAGGGAGAACTTCATGGACGGGCCCTTTCAGTCGGGGCTCCCGTTTGCTGGAGTCCCCGCAAGGAGCGTAAGGAGCGGGCGTTTCCACTGTGGGACGGGCCGGAATCCTGCGACTTACGCCGCTTCAGCGTATTGCTTTTTCCAGTCGGCGAGCAAGTGGGCGTTGTTGTGCTGCCAGGGATGGAAACCGGGTTTGAAGTAGTCGAACCAGTTGCCCAGCACCCGGACAAACAGCCCCGGCCGGATGAAGCCCCACATGAGGAAGCTGGTGAAGGTCTTGAGGCGGAACAGCATCCGGTCGCGCCAGAGCATTACCGAGGTCACGCCGATCGCGGCGAGCAGGATAAACATCGTCGCGGCCAGCATGAAGAAAGCCCGGCGGAAATAGCCGCCGCCGACGGCCTTGTAGACATCGAAAGCGACGGCCTTGTGCTCGGTTTCCTCGGCTGCATGCCAGAGCCACAGTTTGGCATGGGCGGGTTCCATCTTGCTGGAATAGGCGGGGTTCTTGAGGAACTCATCGGCGAGGATCGCAGTGAAATGCTCCAATGCGGTCGTGACGGCCAGCTTGTCCAGTGGAGAGGCCAACCGGGAGTGCGGGCCGTTCAGCAGGAAACCGGCGACCTTTTCGTACTGCTTCTGGTGCCTGCCGGCAGCGCGGGCATTGTACTTCTGGTGTTCGGTCGAGTGGATGTGTTCCTGCCCGGCGAACGCGGCCACCTGCTTCTTCAGCTCCGGGTCGGTAATCCGGTCCCGGTAGTGGAGAACCGACTTGACGAAGAAGGTCTCGCCGTCGGGAAAGAACATCGACAGGGATTCGATGAACCGTGTGGCGAACGGATCGTTGTCCAGCCAGTACCGCTTCTCGGGGAACTGGAACTTGAGGTGGCGGACCTTGATGTCCACGCCTTCCGGAAGCGGGGTGGCCTGTTTTGCGGGCATGGTGGCGGCAGCAGTTGTAGTCATGGTGGTCTCCCCGGTGATTTTGCCGGATTTCAGGCTTTTGCGTACTGGTTTTTCCAGGCGGCGAGCAGGGCCGAGTTGTCGTGGCCCCATGGCTCGAAGTCCCGGCGGAAGTAGCGGAGATATTCTCTCGCTCCCTTGCGAATGAGTCCTGGCGAACCGAAAAACAGGTTATAAAGGCTGCTGAAATTGCGGAGCCTGAGCAGTTCGCCATCCCGCCATAGGAGCACGGCGGCGACGCCGGTGGTGGCTGCAACCAGAAATCCGGTTGCCCCGATCATGAGCACTGTGCGGCGCAGGAACCCGCCGCCAGTGGCATTGTAGACATCGAATGCTACCGACTTGTGCTCGGTTTCCTCGGCGGCATGCCAGAGCAGTAGTTTCCGATGCTCGGCGTCCATCCGGGCAGCGGTTTCCGGATCGTTCAGGATAATGTCTGCCAGCGTAGCCGTCAGGTGTTCGAGCGCGACGGTTACAGCCAGTTGGCGTCTGCGCGAACCGAACCGGCGGGCAATACCGAGCAGGAACGCGGCTACGTATTCCGCCTTCGGCGCGAAGTTCCCGGCGGCATGGACGTTGTATTTGCGGTGTTCCGCTGTGTGAGCGGCTTCCTGTCCGGCGAAGGCGGAAATCTGCTTTTTCAGCTCCGGGTCGGTGATTTCATTGCGAAACCGGACAACCGAGTCGATGAAAAACTTCTCGCCGTCGGGAAAGAACATGGAAAGCGCGTCCACGACACGGCTCATGAGCGGGTCGCCGTCCATCCAGTGCTTGCGGTCCCTGGCAAGATCGAACCGCGGGTGGCGAACCGTGATGTCTACGCCGTCAGGAAGGGGGCTGGCCTGACGGACCGGGCTGCCGGCGAATGGCGGGGGTTTGGGACGGGAGCGGGACTGCATGGTCTGGGTATTCATATGGCTTCCTCCAAGGAGCGTGTGTCTCTCGGGGACTGAAAACGGGATGGCCAGGTCACATGGGGGCGAGCAGCATGCCGGCCGTCATTGCCAGGGACAGGTCGCCCGACAGGCGGATCTTGCCGGCCATGAACGCCTGCTGTGGCGGCATCCTCGCATCGCGCATCTCAAGCAGTTCGGCTTCCGACGTCTCGATGGAGCAGCGGGGGTTGGCGAGATCGGCATCGCCGTTGAAACCGAGGCCGATGAGGGCTTCCCCGCCGGTTGTCGTCACCTTGAAAAGAAGGGTGCCCGACATCTGCTCGCGGATCATGTTGATCTTGTCGCCGTCCGGCAGCAGCTTCAGGGCCATCTGCACCGGTCCGGTGATGTCCATTTCGAGGGCCTGCTGGCCACCGCGCTGGAATCCCAGGTCGAAGGCCTGGCGGTTGGTCTTGACGACGACGATCGGCTGGGCGGGCGCACCTGACTTTACCTGCGGTTTTCCGCCCTTGGCGCTCAGCGTCCAGGTGCCGCCGCTATCGCCTTCAATCGTTACCTGCATCTCGGCGTCCAGGTTTGGCACCTCGATGCCGGCCAGTTCGGCGATCTTCTTCGGGATCACTTCATCGAGCAGTTGTTTCGGGGTCATTGGTCTTTCTCCTCCCAGCGGGGCGTCACGACTCTGCAATCGGCGGAGTTCCTGCACCCTAAGGTAAAAACTATTTTTACCAATATGCCAATTTGCGTCAAGACAATATTGTCTTTATAGACAAATAATTCGTATGACGGAATTAGTCCTTTTATTTACAGCTAGTTATCTAACTTTATACATGCCTTCTGGCTGGAACTGAAGGTAAAATCGGCTTATAAGTATGGTCGATGGCCCGTCTTCCCAAACCCCTGCTCGATATTGCCCGTCGCGGCGAAAAACTGGTGCGTGACCGTGATGCAAAAGGCGGGGCTGCAGGGCGCCCCAGGGCGGGCGAGGGTGCCCGGCACCTTGAGGAACTCAAGCACCAGGCACTTGTCGCGTTCGGCAGTCTGCTGCCGCTGGGGCCGGAAGCAATCTTCAAATTCATGGCACTCCAGCCCCGGCTGCGGGAGGGCACCGGACAGGGTGAAGCGGACGCCACGGACGTGCTCGACCTTCTGCTGCGCCTCTCGGAGGGAGTGGGGAGTTCATCTGGCTATGCGCGGAGCCTGCGCGGGGCGGCGAGGGTGTTCGTGGCCAAAGGGTTCGAAAACGCCCGGATAGAAGACATCCTGAAGGCGGGGGACGTATCCCCACGCACTTTCTACCAGTTCTTCCGGAACAAGAACGAGGTGCTGGCCGCACACAGCGAGCTGTTCCTGACCGTGGTGTTCGAACTGATGCGCCGCGACCTGGAGCGCGAGGGCTCACCGGACGAAAAGCTCCAGCGGTTTGCGCGGATCCTCGTGGGCGGCATGGCCGTGATCGACCGGATGGCGCTTGTCGTGGTGAGTGAGGCGTTGAGGCCATCCGGTCCACTGTCGCCTCTGTACGAACAGTTCCGGTCCGAGGTGACGGAAATGCTGGCCCCGGTGCTGGCCGAGCGCGAGCGGCTTCAGGGCCGGCCTGCACCGGAGGAGGAACTCTCCGATGCCGAGCGGAAACGCTGGATCGCCGTGCGGCTCATCGCCGTCATGGGCGCCGTACTGGAGATACGCCTCAACTCCCATACTCCGCCGGCCGAATTCCAGAAGGCGATGGACGTCGTGACGAAAATACTGGTGGGCTGAGCCTGAAACCGGTTCACTTTTCCCGCTTCCAGTGGGACGGCGGGCGCTGATAGAATACTAGCCGTGGAGCGTTTATCCGCCATCCCGGAAGCTGTCGCCCGGTTCCGCGAGGAATACCGGCGCGAGGTATTGCCGAAAAACTACTCGGGCATCCGGCATCTCATCATCAGCAATTCGATTGGGCTCGGGACAATGGCCCTATGCCTCTCGCGGCTCGAAAATGTCCGGTGGTGGGAATGGATGATCGTCCCGGCCGGATTCCTGATCGGAAACTATGGCGAGTACCATTTTCATCGCGGTCCCATGCACCACAAGACGAAGTGCCTTGAGGCGGGTTTCCTGCGCCATACAGTCAGGCACCATCATTTCTACCGGCATGATGCGATGGCGGCCGAATCGACGCAGGACTACCACATGGTCCTGTTCCCCTGGTGGTTTCTTGTGGTCGTGATCGTCGTTTTCGGCGTGCCACTGGCGCTGGCGGCGGGCTTCACTGTTTCCTCGAACGCCGGCTGGTTGCTGCTCTTCACTATCACGGCTTACTACCTCAACTACGAGTGGCTACACCTCGCCTATCATCTGCCGGAAGATTCATGGCTGAGAAAACTTCCGTTCATGAATACGCTCCGCCAGATGCACACGCGTCACCATGATCCCACACTCATGCACCGGTGGAATTTCAACATTACCTATCCGGTGTTCGACTGGATATACGGGACGTGGAAGCGGGGGCAGGAGTCCTAACGCTCTCCGGGCAGCCGGATTTCCTCGATCATCTTCTGAACATCGTCCGGTGGCGGCGGCGTCAGGGCGCTGACGGCGATCATGACTGCCGTATTGATGAGCATGCCGACGGTGCCTATTCCTTCCGGTGAAATGCCAAGCCACCAGTGGGCGGGGGTGTTCAGCTCCGGGCTCACGAACTTGAACTTCACGATATAGCCGAAGGTGAATACGAGGCCCATTACCATGCCGGCGATGGCGCCCTCGCGGTTCACCCGTTTCGAAAAAACCCCCAGAACCAGCACCGGGAAAAAAGTCGCCGCCGCCAGACCGAAGGCGAAGGCAACCACCTGGGCCACGAAGCCCGGGGGGTGAATGCCGAACCAGGCGGCGGCGAGTACTGCCGCACCGGCCGCCACACGGGCGAACAGCAGTTCGCGCTCGTCGGTGATCTCGGGCAGGAGCGCCTTCTTCAGCAGGTCGTGGGAGATCGCCGTCGAGATGACGAGCAGAAGCCCTGCCGCCGTCGAGAGTGCGGCGGCAAGACCGCCGGCCGCCACCAGCGCGATGACCCATGCCGGCAGGTGGGCAATTTCGGGATTTGCCAGCACCATGATGTCAGGATCTATATAAAGTTCGTTGCGGCCCGGACTGGCCGTGTTGGACAGCAACCGCTCTCCGTTTCTGCCGGTTTCACCGGTGAATACCGGTTTCCCGGCAAACGGGTCACCGGCGACATAGGCGATGCGGCCATCGGCGTCCTTGTCCATCCAGGCGACCAGCCCGGTCGTCTCCCAGCGGCGGAACCAGTCCGGGGTTTCCGTGTAGGCGGTGTTGCTGACCGACTCGATCAGGTTCACGCGGGCAAAAGCCGCCACAGCCGGAGCCGTGGTATAGAGGATGGCGATGAACAGCAGTGTCCATCCGGCCGAGACACGGGCATCCCTGGCGCTCGGCACCGTGAAGAACCGGATGATGACATGAGGCAGGCCCGCGGTCCCCACCATCAGGGCGGCGGTAATGCACAGGACGTCGATGGTGGATTTCCTGCCGGCAGTATATTCGCCAAAGCCCAGTTCGGTGGTGAGGCCGTCCAGCCGGTCGAGGAGATACTCCCCGCTCCCAAGCAGCCTCCCGCCAAAGCCGGTCTGCGGTACCGGGTGGCCCGTCAGTAGTAGCGAAATGAAAACGGCCGGGACCATGAACGCGAAGATCAGCACGCAATACTGCGCGACCTGCGTGTAGGTGATCCCCTTCATTCCGCCCAGCACGGCGTAGGAAAAAACGATGATCATTCCGACAATGACGCCATTGTCGATGCTGACGTTCAGGAACCGGGAAAAGACGATCCCCACTCCGCGCATCTGGCCGGCGATATAGGTGAAGGAGACGAACAGCACGCAGACCACGGCCACGAGCCTTGCGGTAGTGGAGTAATACCGGTCGCCCACGAAGTCGGGCACCGTGAACTTGCCGAATTTCCTAAGATACGGGGCGAGCAGAAGGGCAAGTAACACGTAGCCACCTGTCCACCCCATGAGATACCTGGAGCCGTCCCGGCCATCGAAGGCGATCAGGCCCGCCATCGAGATGAACGATGCCGCCGACATCCAGTCGGCGGCGGTGGCAAGTCCGTTGGTGACGGGATGGACGCCACGGCCGGCAACGTAGAACTCGCGGGTCGAGGCGACTTTCGACCAGATGGCGATGCCGATGTAGAGGGCGAACGACAGGCCCACGATGATGTATGTCCACGTCTGGACGCTCATCAGTGGGCGGGGCCTCCGTCAGGGGGCCGTGTGGCGGGCGTTTCGAACCTGTCCACGCCGTGCTTCCGGTCCAGGCGGTTCATCCGTACGGCATAGAAGGCGATCAGGCCGACGAACAGGTAGATTGATCCCTGCTGGGCGAACCAGAATCCGAGCCTGAAGCCGAAGAAGCGGAACTGGTCGAGCCAGTCGGCCAGCAGGATGCCGAATCCGAACGACACGGTGAACCAGACCGCCAGCAGCAGGGCGATCAGTCTCAAATGCTCGCGCCAGTAGGAGCGGGTATCGGGAGGTGGCTGGCCTGTCATCAGGAACAGGGTCGTACCTTGGGGCAGGCCCCGTGGCAACCTTCTACTTGTAGGCGATGGCCGCGCTGCAGGGACCGTTCAGGTGCAGGACTTCGGTCCGGCGGAATCCGGCCTCCCTGCACCAGCGGGAGAAATCGGCGCCGGTGTAGTCGAAGGCGTCGCCAAACTCGATCAGCATGTTGAGCGACATGCCCAGGCCGAATGCGTTTTCACGGCGGGCATCGTCGATGAGGTTTTCGATGGCGATGAAGGCACCGCCTTCGGGCAGGGCGTCATGGGCGAGCCGGATCAGCCGCATTTTACCCTCGAGATTCCAGTCATGCAGGATCATCCCCATCGTGATCACGTCAGTTTTCGGGAGACCTTCCTTGAAGAAATCCCCCGCTACGGCTTTCACGCGCCCGGCGACTCCGGCCTTTTCGATATGCCGGGTGGCGATGGGCTGAACGACCGGCAGGTCGAAGCTGAGGCACTCAAGATGCGGGTGGTGTCTGGCGGCCAGGATGGACAGGAGGCCGGTGGCTCCGCCCACGTCGCAGAGGGTCTTGTAGGGGGAGAAATCGAACTTCTCCATGAGCGCCTGAAAGTTCCCGCGGGAGATTCCCGCCATGGCGGACATGAACTGTTCGAGCCGTTCCGGCGACCGGTACAGTTCCTCGAACATCGGTGCGCCCGTGTGCTTGATCTCGTTCTGGGGCTTGCCGGTCCGGAGCGCCTCGGTGAGATCGCCCCAGAATCGGTACAAACGGGCCCCGGCCATTTCCAGGATTCCGCCGACGTAGTTTTCGGCCTTCTTCTTGTCGAGGAAATGCGCCGTTTGGGGCGTGTTTTTATAGCGGCTGCTTTCCCCGTCGCCATCCCGCGACAGCAGGCCGAGGGCGACGAGGCTATCGAAGAAATCGTGGAACCCCCTGGGGTGAAGCCCCAGCCGTTTGCCCAGTTCCGGAGCCGTCAGGGCCTCATCGCCCAGCTTCGTGAACAGTTCCAGTTCCACGGCGCTCAAGAGCGTCCGGGCGGGCCAGAATCCGAATCCGGTCTGGAGTATGTGAGAAGGATCGAGAGGTGCGGTCATGCCGTGATTCCCCGTGGTTTTCGTCCGGTTGCGGACAAGCAGGCCTGATTATTGTGGACTCCGTGTATCTGCATTGCGGCGGGGAAATCAATGGTAGACGGCCTCTGCGAACACGGGAACCGAGTTCCCCGCAGTAAAATTGGTAACGGGCCCATTTTCAGCCCTTTTCCCCTAGCCTGATTTTCCTCGTATTCCTGGCTCCGTGATTGACTGACATGTCAGTCAATATGATAGGTTCCCCGGCGACGGAGGACGGCACCTTATGACAGAACCGGCGGGACGCTTGCCCGGAGAACTGGTCGATGTGCGGGAGTCGCAGAGATTCGATGCGGACTCGCTGGACCGGTACATGGCCGCCCACGTCGATGGCTACCACGGTCCGCTGAAAGTGCAGCAGTTCGAAGGCGGCCAGTCGAACCCCACCTTCGCCGCCCTGACGCCTGGACGGAACTACGTCATCCGCAAGAAGCCGCCAGGCAAGCTGGAAAAATCGGCCCATGCCGTCGAGCGGGAATACCGGATCATCACGGCGCTCCAGTCGAGCGGCGTGCCGGTTCCCAGAACCTTTGCCCTCTGTGAGGACAATTCCGTCATCGGAACCCCGTTCTTCGTCATGGAAGCGGTACAGGGACGGATATTCCGGAACCCCGCGATGCCGGAGGTTGCGGCACCGGAGGAGCGCCGGGAGATGTATTCCGACATGGTCCGGGTTCTGGCGAGGCTCCACCGGATCGACTGGAACGCGGCGGGGCTGGCCGACTACGGCAAGCCGGCCAACTACATGGGCCGTCAGGTGGCGCTCTGGAAGGACCAGTACACCCGCACAAAGACCCACGACATCGAATCGATGGACAGGCTCATGGCGTGGTTCCCGGATCACCTCCCCAAGGACGACTGGACCACGATCATGCACGGCGACTACCGGCTCGATAACGTGGTGTTCCACCCGGTGGAACCGAAGATCGTCGCCGTGCTCGACTGGGAACTCTCCACGCTGGGGCATCCGCTGGTCGATCTCACGGCAAACACCATGCTCTACTACGTGCCGAACAACCCGATGGCCGGCAAGATGGGCGGCCAGTCGGGGCTGATGGGCGTGAAGTTTGCCGAACTCGGCATCCCGACCGAGGCCGAATACATTGGTCTCTACGCCTGGGAGATGGGGCTCGAGGCGATCCCTGACTACAGGTATTTCATGGCCTTCGGAATGTTTCGCGGGGCGGCGATCATCCAGGGCATCGTCAGGCGGCATCTGGACGGCAACGCCAGTTCGTCGCGGGCGGCCATGTTCGGCCCGGCGGTCCGGTTGCTCGCCGATCTGGCCTACCGCCAGGTAGCGGACCGGATCGGAAACTAGGAGTCAGGCATGGCGCGGCAGCATTTCACAAAGTTCGTCATCAACCCCGACGACGATTTCATGCACCCCGACGAGGGCAAGCCCAACTACAACGAAAGCATGTATTTCAACCTGATCGATCCGCGGCAGCGGATCGGCGGGTGGTTCCGGCTCGGCAACCGGGTGAACGAGGGACACGCGGAGATGTCCTGCTGCGTCTACCTGCCCGATGGCCGGGTGGCCTTCATGCACGACAAGCCGAAGATCGCGGACAACAAATCGTTCAATGCGGGCGGCATGCGGTTCCAGGTAGTCGAGCCGTTCAGGAGGCTCACGCTGGGCTATCAGGGAAAGCTCTACGTCATGGAGCGGCCCCATGAAATGGCGGACCCCTCCCATGCGTTCAAGAACAATCCGGTCGAGGACGCCGGAATCAGCCTGGATTTCACCGGCATCTCCCCGATGCACGGCGGCATCCGCGTCCTGGCGAACGGTTCGCCACTGCCGGACGTCGCCGGATTTGCAAAGGGGCACACCGAGCAGCACATGTCCGGCTCCGGCACGGTCCGGATCGGCGGCAGCACCTGGAAGATCGAGGGCTTCGGCCTCCGGGACCACTCCTGGGGACCGCGCCACTGGTCCAATATCCACTGGTACCGCTGGCTGCCGATGAATTTCGGCGGCGATTTCGGCGCCATGGTGTCGGTCGTGAAGCTCGGCGCGGGGCCCAAGGTCGCCACCGGAATGGTTCTCGAAAACGGGATCTACCAGCGGATCGGGCAGGCCCGGGTTCTGCCCGAATGGGACAGCAGCTTCTACCAGACCTCGCTCAAGGTCTGGGTAAGAACCGATGACGACCGGGAATACGAGATGGAAGGCAGGGTGCTGTCGCTCATCCCGCTGCGGCACCGGCGGACAGCACCCGACGGCACGAAATACCTTACCCGCATCACCGAAGGACTCACCGAATACCGGTGCCGCGAGGTGACTCCGGGTGTTTCCGCTCCGGCGGAGCGGTCGGGTTTTGGAATATCCGAGTTTCTCGACCAGATCGACGAGGACGGCACCCCTGTCGGCTTCCGCGATAAACAGGGCGAGGAGAAAATCGCCGGGTTCTGATTTCGATACTGAAATTTTGGCGGGCCGTCGGTGACGACCTTCGAACCCTGTATCTGGATCATCAGGGTGAAATCAACGAAACCGATGCACTCATCAAAGAGTTTCTTGTGACAGCTGACGAAGCGGCCTGATTTGTAATTTCCATAAGTTAGCTGCCGCTCAAGCGTCAGACCCTTTGCACATCAGTGTCCCTGAAAAGGGCACAATTGTGTCCGGGGGCTTCCGGCTTCGATAGAACTCCGGGGTCCAAGGGATGTAAAACTCACAAAGCCCCCACCTAACCCCCACTTTTCAGTTTTTCCCCAATAGAAATAAATGGTTGGAGGGTGGGGGCTTGGGTTTGGGCACGGTGGGTATCAGGTGTTGCTGAGGTCGGGGCTTTTGGCCGGTAAAATTGCTTTCCCCCGAAGTCTCTAAAACCAGGATCGCCGAAAGGCTTGCAGCTTCAAGGGGTTCCAAGCTTCTTGGGATCTGGCCGCTTCCGTCGGTGGTGGGTGGTGGTACCACTGATTAGCCCTTAACCGATTGATAAAATTGAAGGCTGCCTCTCGGATTCGTCGTCGGCCCGGTTCCGGTTCCGCTTTTTGTCGGCGACGGGTCGTCTCCGTGGCGGCGGACTCCCGTCACCGGCCTATCTGCGGCATATGAGACGGCACGGCAGCCGCCATGAGGTGGTGCATGGGTTGTCGCGCTTCCGGGTTATTGGGACCGAACATTAGAGCCGAGTCCTAATTGATAGACTAGGGCCGGTTGCTTTGGACGGGTCAGGCCATTTTCTGCGGAAGCCCGTCTTTACCGACACACCTCCTGTCACGGGCGGAAGTGATGCTCCCGCCGTCTCAATCAAAAACGGATAGCCCAAAGAATTTTCGAAATCGTTGAAGGCATTGCGTTACTCGGTTATAAAATCTGATCTGGCATAAATGGTTAATGGGCGGTTGGAGGGGACCTGTGCCGACAATTCTCGACAATATCGACAAGAAGCTCCTCCCGAACCTGAACGATTGGCTGAAATCCGCAAAGCGAGCGGATTTTTGTGTGGGTTACTTTAACCTGCGCGGATGGAGGGGGATCGCGGGACCATTAGATGCATGGACTGGCACCGATGAAAACCGATGCCGGTTGCTGATCGGGATGCACGTCAGCGCCGCTGCGGAAATCGACGAGATCATTGGCGATGGCATGTCGAAGAAAAGTCTGCTCGGCCTGGAGGAGTTGAAAGAACTCCGTCGGGAGATGGCGAAGAGCTTACGGGAGCAGCTTTCCTACGGTTCGTTCAGCAACGTCGACGAAGCGGGACTTCGGCAGCTCTATCGGCAACTCAAGAATAAGCAGGTTTCGGTAAAGCTTTACCCTCACCGGCTGCACGCGAAGCTCTACCTTTTCCATTATGACCACTCCGTGAAGCCGTTCCATGCCGTCGTTGGCAGCAGCAACCTCACCCGGTCCGGGCTTGAGAAACAGGGCGAGTTAAACGTTACGGTCGAAGAGAACGGCGCATGCGCCGAACTTCTTCAGTGGTTCAATGATCGATGGAATGATCCGAAATGCTTTGATGTTTCGGAAGAGCTGATTCAGGCAATCGAGGATAGCTGGGCGAGTGAAGAGATCGTCCCCCCTTACTTCATCTACCTCAAAATGGCCTACCACCTGTCGGAGCTGGCGCGTGAGGGCGTCCGGACGTTTTCATTGCCGCAGGAATTCCGCGGGGTCCTGCTGCCGTTTCAGGAGAAAGCCGTTCAGATAGCCGCCTATCACGTCAACGAATACGGCGGGGTGATGATCGGGGATGTGGTCGGCCTCGGCAAAACGATGGTCGCGTCGGCACTTGCGAAGGTCTTCCAGGAAGATCAGCGGTCGAGAATTCTGATTGTCTGCCCGAAAAACCTGAAGAAAATGTGGGAGGAGTACGCGGAGCATTTCAAGATTGCCGCGCGCGTGCTCTCCCAGAGCGAAATCCTGACGCAACTGGACGAAATCAACCACGTCTACGATCTCGTCATCATCGACGAAAGCCATAATCTGAGAAATCGAGAAGGCAAAAGATTCAAAAGGCTTCAGCAATATATCCATGAGAACGGGAGCCGCTGCGTTCTACTGACCGCGACACCATACAACAAGGAATACCGGGATCTTTCCAGCCAACTCGGTCTGTTCATGAACGAGACGGATGATCTTGGTATCCGGCCGGAGCGGGCGATCCGGCAGATCGGCGGCGATAAGGCATTTGTCGCCAGGCACTCGTGCCATCCGACGACGCTGAAGGCGTTCGACAAGAGCGAGTATTCCGAAGACTGGCGCAACCTCATGCGGCTGTTCCTGATTCGCCGTACTCGCGGGTTCGTGAAAGAGCATTACGCCAAAACCGATCCCAAGAACGGCAGAAAGTATCTGGAGATGGGTGACGGCACGAGATCGTATTTCCCGGACCGGATGCCAAAAACACAGAAGTTCGAGATCAACGATCAGTACGCCCAGCTCTATTCGGTAAAAATCGTCGACATCATCAATAAGCTGGAACTCCCCCGGTACGGACTTGGTGCCTATGTGAAGGACGGAAGCCGGAAGGCCAGCAAGGCAGAGGAAGGGCTCCTTGATGATCTTTCGCGTGCGGGA